>CACLLR010000016.1 GCA_902607805.1 uncultured Pelagibacteraceae bacterium | reverse complement strand
AATTGCCACTTTAATTATTTTTTTTTTCATTTTATTTCTGCTCCAATTTTTTTTAGAATTTTTATAAAACTAGGAAAAGAGGTTTTTATTGAGTCTTTATCATGAATCTCAAATTTTCCACCTAAAGTTAATGCTGCAATACATGCCATCATAAATACTCTATGATCTTTCATATAATTTTTTATAATGAATTTTTTATTTAACTCTAATTTAGGATTACCGTAAATTTTTAAACTATCAAACTTTTCCTCTACTTTTATCCCAATCATTTTTAAAAAGTTAGAAGTTATTTTTAATCTGTCCGATTCTTTTTGTCTTAATTCACTTAAATTATTAAAATAACTTATACCTTTTGCTTTTGCGCAGGCTAAAAATATTAAAGGAAATTCGTCTATAGCTCTACTATTATATTTTTTTTCACATTTAATTGCATTTAAAGATTTGCAACTTTTAACTAATAAATCAGCTACATATTCTCCATTATATTTTTTTTTATTTTTAATTATTATTTTTACATTCATTTTTTTTAAAATATCTATAATTCCAGTTCTAGACGGATTAACGTTTACTCCTTTTATTAATATTTTAGAATTTTTAGACAAGGCAGCTAAACATATAAATGGAGAGCTTGAACTAATATCACCTGGAATTTTATAATTGAATGATTGATATTGATTTAAACCTTTTATTTCAATTCTATCAAAATTTTTACTTTTATTTATTTTTATTGGAATTTTAAGATATTTAAACATTAATTCAGAGTGATTTCTGGATTTTGCAGCCTTAATTTTAGTAACACCTGGAGTGTTTAATGCTGCTAGCATGATGCAACTTTTTACTTGAGCACTTCCTATATTTTCTTCAAACTCTATTGGTTTTAAAAAATTTGTCCCTTTAATTTTAAGAGGCAATCTCTTTGAATTTGATATAATTTTTACTCCAAGAAGATTAAGAGGTTTAATAACTCTTGAAAAATCTCTTTTGGATAAACTTGCGTCACCTTTTAGAATAATAGTTTTATTTGTTTTGGCCAAAATTCCACATATTAGCCTTGCCAGTGTGCCTGAATTTTCACAGTTAATTTCTGTGTTATTTTTAAAATTAAAACCATTTAATCCTACGCCTTCAATTTCGCAGTAATTTTTTCTTTTTTTTAAGTTAACTCCCAGTTTTTTTAGTGATTTTAATGTATTATTTACATCTTCTGAATTTAAAATATTATAACCCTTAGATTTCCCTATAGCTTGTGCTGCCATCAAAGCCCATCTTATAGATAAACTTTTATCAGGATTTGCACTTATAATTTTATCAAATTTTAATATCTTTTTGCTAATAATTACGGAATTTGACATTGATAAATTAGTTTATTTTGAATGAATCTCCAAAATATAAATTTTTTGAAATTTCATCATTTAAAACTTCATTTACTGTTCCAGCTTTTATTATTTTTTTATTAGCTAGAATTATAGCTCTATCACATATCGCTAATAGATCTCTTGCAGCATGATCTGAAACTAAAATTAATCTTTCATTATTTTCTGTTTGCAGATTAACAATTGTTTCCTGAAGATTTCTACATGCTAACAAATCCAAACCTTGAAAAGGCTCATCCATCAATACAACTTTAGGATTTGATAATAAAGCTAAAGATATAGCTAATCTTTTTCTTTGACCTCCTGACATATGTTTAGCTTTGACATTTTTCACAGCATCTAATTCAAATTTAGCAATCATTTTTTCAATTTGAAAAGATCTTTCATTTGAATCTTTTATAACAATTTCACCAATAGCTTTTAGATTTTCAAAACAAGACAGATCTGAAAAAACGCCACCAGTTTGAGGAACAATTGCAACTCCGAATCTTAAGGCTCTTTCAAATATAGGAATATTTGTTACTTCCATTTTGTTAATAAATACTTTTCCATAATCAGGTTTTATCGAGCCAATTATAATATTAAACAAAGATGATTTACCAACACCATTAGGACCTAGTAGTCCACAAATTTCACCTTGTCTAAGTGTTAAATTAATATTTTCTAAAATTTGTCTTTTATTAAATGACAAAGAAATATCTTTCAATAGAATTTTAGGCCTATCCTCTTTAAACTCAGTAATTCGGAATTTTTTAATTATACCCATTTAATTTATTTATTAATAATTTTTATTTTATCTTTTTCTTCAAACATATTAATATTTGTGTCTCCAGATAATAAGTTAAAATCAATAACGTCAGCTTCTAAACTTGAATTTTTATTTGCAAATAAAATGTTATTATAAATATATGCTTTATTACTTTTAATAGATAGATCTAAATTATTTGCATTTAAATTATTATCATTGTATTTTACTTCAACTTCATCATAAAATTTAGTATCATAATTTATTTTATTATATTCAGCATAATTGGAGTTGATATATATTGGTTCTCTACCTAATAAATTTATAACAGCCTCTACATCAGTTAAAAATAATATATTTTTATTTTCTTGGCTTTCATTTGCAGATTTTGATTTTAACAAATATTGGTTTCCCTGAGTATCAATTGATTTATATTCTAGATTTTCAATTATATTATCTACTTCAGTTGATTCAATAATTTGTTTTCTTTGTAAATTTTGATTGTCTGTTAAATTTACTTCATCATTCTCATAAAAATATAAATAAAAAACTGTGTATGAAAGGACAAAAATCAGTAACACTAAACTTAGCTGTATAATTCTTTTTTTCTCCATTATTGAATATTGGCCTTTAAAATATCATGAATATGTATTATTCCGACAGTTTTATTATTGTTTTTTTCATGAACACAAAGACTAGTTATCTTCTTTGAATTCATAATCGAAAGAGCTTGTGCTGCCAACATATCCTTTTTTACTCTTATAGGATTTTTAGTCATTAATTTTTTTATTTTAATGTCATTAAAGTTTTTATATTTTTGACTAGCTCTTTTTAAATCTCCATCAGTTAAAATTCCCACTGTTGATATACCTTTTTTAATTATTAATACTCCTAAATTTTTCTTATTTAAAACTTTTATTGCATTTTTCATTAAAGATTCTTCATTAACAAATGGTATTTTTTTTCCTTTTATCATTAAATCTTCTACAGTTTTTAATTTAATTGATAAGTTTCCACCTGGATGAAATTTTTTAAAATCTAATTTTCCAAATTTTTTTTGTTCCATGCAAGATAACGCTAGAGCATCTCCAATACTTAATTGAATTATAGTTGAAGAGGTAGGCACGATATTTCCAGGACCTGCTTCAGTTACATTTGGTAATAAAATACAAATATCAGAAGCTTTGCCAAGCAGAGAGTTTTTTTTAGAAGTAATAGCTATTAGTGATATTTTTTTATTTCTTGAACAGTATTGTATAATATTTTTTAATTCTTCACTTTCTCCACTTAAACTTAAAAGTATTACTATATCGTTAGATCCGATTTGACCCAAGTCCCCATGGCTAGCAGAAGAAGAGTCTAAAAAAAAACTTGGCGTTCCAGTGGATGCTAATGTAGATGAAATCTTCTTACCAATAAGACCAGATTTTCCTACACCAGAAACTATAACTTTTCCATTTTTACATTTTGTAATTATATTAACTGCCTTATTAAAAGAATTTCCTATGTTTGATTTAAGCTTTTTTAAAGATTTAATTTCCGTTTCTATAACTTTATCAGCAATTTTTAAAAAATTTTTATTTTTCATTTAGTGTGCCCAAATATCCTCAGAGAACTCTGCTAAATCTAAATCTACTCTAGTTTTGATAAATTTTATTGCGTTATTATATAAATCTATTCTTTCTTCTCTAATAAGAATTTTTATTAAATCATTATAAATTTTGTGTAAATAAATAACATCATTTGCACAATAATTTAATTGTTTTTCAGTCAACTTTCCTCCAAAATCTGAATTTTGAAGTTGCTTACTTATATCAGTTCCAATAAATTCTTTTATCAAATCTTTTAAACCATGATTTGAAGAATAACTTCTAGCCAACTTACTTGCAATTTTGGTGCATTCAACATTTTCAACATCTACATGAAGATATTTTTTAATAAATGCTAAATCTGCCCTAGCAAAGTGAAAAATTTTTTTTATATTTTTATTTGTTAAAACTTTTTTAAGATTTGGTGCATTATAATTTTCTCTATTTAATTGAATTATATGAGCATCATTATTACCCGAACTTATTTGTACTAAGCAAAGTCTATCTCTATCAAAATTTAAGCCATTAAATTCACAGTCGCAAGCTATTCTGTCGCTATTATTAAAATCAATTCCATCTGGCAAATCCTTTTGATGTAATTTAATATCTTTATTCATTTAAAATATATATATATGAAAGAAAAAGAAATTCTACTATTCGGGGGCTCTGGCTTTATAGGCTCAAATCTAATAAGAAAGTTAACAAAAAATAATTATAAAGTTAAGGTAGTTACCAGAAATATTCACAAAAATGGGATCAAAATCAAAACCCAGGGAAATTTTGGATATATTGAACTAATTGAAACTAATATATTTGATTTAGATAAACTCAATGAAATAATAGAGGGAGTAGATATCTGTATAAATCTTATAGGTATATTATACGAAAATAAAAAAAATAAATTTTCCAATATTCATACTAATTTTCCTTATATGATTTCAAAAATTTGTAAGGAAAAAAAAGTAAAACAACTAATACATTTTTCTGCTCTTGGAATAGAAGAATCTTCTAAAACAAGTAAATATGCCTTAAGCAAATTGGAAGGAGAGAAATTTGTAAAAGAAAATTTTAAAGAGGCTATAATAATTCGTCCAAGCATAGTTTATGGAGCTGAAGATAATTTTACAAATTTATTTATGAGCATATTATCAATATTTCCATTTTTTCCTTTATACTATCATGGAAAAACAAAATTTTCTCCAATACATGTTTCAGATTTAACCGATATAATTTATAATATTGTAGATCAAGATATTAGATTTGAAACAATAGAATGTGTAGGAAATGAAACTATGAACTTTAAAGAAATCATAGAAAAATTATGTTTTTGTATTTCAAAAAAAAGATTATTATTTCCTATACCTTTGTCATTGGCAAAATTGGTAGCTTATACTTTTGAAAAATTTATGTCAAAGCCTTTACTTACTAAAGATCAATTAGAACTTTTAAAATACGATAACGTTATTTCAGGAATATATAAAACAAATTTTGATTTTAATTTTACCACAACTAAAAAATTTAAATTTGAAGTAGAGAAATATAGTTACATTTTTAAAGAACATGGAGAATATTCAAAGAAAGAATATAACAAATGATAACATATTTTATATATGCATTAATTTTTATAATTTTAGTTTACGTTTTGTATTTGGCAGTAAAAGCCATTGGAAGAGGCATTGATGCAAAACAAAATTTAGATAAAGATGAATCAAATTTCAAAGACTTAAATGATCAAAATATTGTTCAAGAATTAGATAAACTAAAAAGCTTATATAAAGAAGGAGCAATAAATGATGATGAATTTAAAAAAGCAAAAGATAAATTGTTAAAATAATTTTAAGCAGATTTTATTTTTTTCTCTATAAACTTTGGAACTTCATCATCTTTATCAACAATATCGTCTTTCTTACCTTTGGGCTGAAATATTATCATTAAATGTAAAGGGCAATAAGAAAATTTTTCAACAGTTTTTCTTCCACAAAAAGAAGAATTTGCTTCATCGGGATGTCCTTCCATATATTTACAAGTATTTTCAGTAAGTTCTTCGAGTGATAAATTTTTTGCAGGCTCAAAACTACTATCTAAAAGAAGAGATTTAAACTTGCTTTTTCTACTTTTTTTTTGAAGATTTTCACTTTTGACAAGATTTTTTTGTCCATTACTGAAAGAAGATCTAGTTTTAATCTTTGCTGATAAATTTAATCTATGAGCTTTTCCAATTACAGCATTTCTACTAACACCACCAATAATCTCTGCAATTTGACTAGCGGTCTTACCCTTTCCCCATAGTTCCCTTAATTTTTCAACTTTTTCTTCGTTCCAATTCATATTACTATATATAGTGTCTGTATAATTATTTACAACTAAATAGAGATACACATAATTGTAATAATAATACAAGTATTATTTTTGTTTTTTTAACAATTATAAAAAAAAAGGTTTAATAAATACTAATGGTTGAATTACAAAAAAAATACATAGCAGGTAAAAGAAGATTTGGTTCAATAAATTGGATTGGATTTTATAGTTTATACATGAAAGAAACTTTAAGATTTCTAACTGTATTTGGTCAAACCGTAGTTGGACCTATTGGAACTTCAATATTATTTTTGTTAGTAATTTCTCTAGCTATAGGTGAAAGCAGATCAGATGTGTTGGGTGTTAAATATATTGAATTTTTAGCACCAGGACTGATTGCAATGCAAGTAATTCAGCAATCATTTTCACATTCTTCTTCATCACTATTAATGGGAAAGATAATGCAAAATATTATAGATATTATAGGTGCACCACTATCTTCTTCAGAAGTTACAATTGCAGTTATATTAGCATCTGTAACAAGAGCTCTATTTATAGCTGTTATATCTATTGTAGTTTTTTCCACATTTATTGAAATATCAATTAATAATTTTTTAATTTTTTTAATTTATTTATTTTTATCTGCTTTTATTTTAGGTGCCGCAGGATTTATTGCAGGCTTGTGGGCTGACAAATTTGATCATATGGCAACAGTTACAAATTTTATAATCGTTCCATTATCTTTTTTAAGCGGGACGTTTTATTCTATTGATAAACTTCCTTCTTATTTAAGTAATTTAAGTTTTTATAATCCTTTTTTTCATATGATTGATGGATTTAGATATTCATTTATTGGAAATTTAGATGGCTCAATTAAATTTGGAATAATTTATTTGTCCATATTGGCATTTATATTATGGTTTATTTCGTTTTATCTTTATAAAAAGGGTTATAAAATTAAATCTTAAAAAATGAGTGCATTAGCAAAAAATTATAATAGAAGAAAAATTGCTTTTAAAAGAGGCAAAGGAAGTTTTTTGTATTCAACAAATGGAAAAAAATATTTAGATTTTATTCAAGGTATAGCTGTAAATTCTTTAGGTCATTCTAATCCATACTTAATTAATAAAATGAAAAATCAGGCTCAAAAAGTATGGCACGTATCAAATGCATTTATTATTCCTGAAGGAGAAAGATTAGCTAAAAGACTTACACAAAAAACTTTTGCTGATTATGTTATTTTTCAAAATTCTGGAGCAGAAGCGACCGAAGCCGCAATAAAAGTCGCCAGAAGATATTTTTATTCTATAGGAAAAAAAAATAAAAATAGAATTATATGTATAAAAAATTCTTTTCACGGAAGAACAATTGCAACAATAAATGCAAGTGGTTCAAAAAAAATGACCGAGGGCTTTGGACCAAAAGTAGCAGGATTTGATCATTTTAATTTTGGAGATCACAAGCAATTAAAAAAAATGATAAAAAAAAATACAGCTGCAATTATGGTGGAAACTATTTTAGGAGAAGGGGGAATAAAAGTAATACCAGACTGGTGTTTAAAAGATCTAAGAAAACTTTGTAATCAAAAAAAAATACTTTTGATTATGGATGAAGTACAATGTGGAGTTGGAAGAACAGGTAAATTTTTTGCGTTTGAATATTCAAAAATTAAACCAGATATAGTTCCAATTGCAAAAGGAATAGGGGGTGGATTTCCATTAGGCGCAGTTTTAATGACTAAAAAGGTTGCTTCAGGCATGGCTCCGGGTACACATGGAAGTACATTTGGTGGGAATCCTCTTGCAATGAGTGTTGGAAATGCGGTTATGGATCAAATATTTAAAAAAGGATTTCTTAAAAACGTCAACACTAAATCAAAATATTTTCATAAAGAATTAAACAAAATCAAAAATAATTATCCAAAATTAATTAAAGAAATAAGAGGCAAAGGTTTATTAATTGGAATAAAATTATATTTTGACCAAACAAAATTTATAAAAACTTTAGAGAAAAATAACTTATTAACAATTAAAGCCGCAGAAAATGTAATAAGAGTTTTACCACCTTTAAATGTTAAGAAGGCAGAAATTAATTTAGCTTTAAAGATTATAAAGAAAGTTTGTGGGGAGTATAAATAATAATGAAAAACTTTATAAATCTTAAAGATATTCCTGCAAAAGATTTAAGAAAAATCTTAAATGATGCAAAAAGAAGAAAAAATAAAAGAAAAAAGCTAAGCAATGTTGATGTAGATAAAGATCAGCCATTAAAGGGAAAATTAATTATTCAAATGTATGAAAAACAAAGTTCAAGAACTCGATTGAGCTTTCATCTTTCAATATCCCAGTTAGGCGGCAGCTCAATAACTATCAAAGCAAATGAATTACACTTAGGAAAAGGCGCGGAAAGTTTAGCTGATACTGCTAAAATTTTATCAACTTATGGCGATGGATTTATGCTTAGAACTGATAGTGATAAAAAAATTGAAGATTTTAGTAAAAATTTAGAAATTCCAATTGTAAATCTATTAAGTCCAAGCTCTCACCCTTGCCAAGTACTTTCAGATGTTTTTACAATAGAGGAAATTAAAAAAAAACCAATATCAAACTTAAATATTTGTTGGATTGGAGACTGTAATAATGTTTTAAATAGTTTAATAGCTACTTCAGTTAAATTTAAATTTAATTTAAATATTGGATGCCCAAAAAATTACAGACCCCCAAAGTTTGTAAATGATTGGGTTAAAAAAAATAAAAGAAAAATTAATATTTTTAATGATCCAAAAAAAGCAGTAAAAAATGCAGATGTAATATTTTCAGATAAAGTTGTTTCTTTAAATGACAAAGTTAATAAAGCAAAAAAAATCAAAGATTTTAAAAATTATCGAATTAATTCAAGTTTAATGAAAAATGCGAAAAAGGATGCGATATTTTTGCATTGTCTTCCAAGAGGAAATGAAGTTTCCGAAAATGTTTTTTTAGGAAAGCAATCAAAAGTTTGGCAGCAAGCACTTAATAGAGTTCATGTTCAAAAAAGTATTTTATTATATTGTTTTGGAAGATTAAGGTAGCTGAAGTGGATTATCAGAATTTTGATTTAGATATAGTATAACTGAAGCTCTATCTTTTTCATTTTTTAATCCTGCAAATCCCATTTTATTACCTTTGATCCATGTAGAAGGTTTTTTTAAAAAACCATTTAATTCTTCAACTGTCCATTTTTTTCCATAAGCTAATAAAGATTTTGAATATTTATAATCTGTTAAACCACCTGCATTTCTTACCATTACATTATATAGAGCTGGACCAATGTTGTTTTTTCCACCTTTATTAATACTGTGGCATGCTTTGCATTTTTTGAAAGTTGATTTTCCATGATCAACAGTTCCCATAGCAAGGAAAGCTTCTATATCAAGATCGGATTTTTGTGAGGATTCAGATGTTTTTTCTTCAACTTCGACTTTATATGAAACTACATTCTTTTCAGTTTTAAAGACAAAATCACTTATTTTTCCTATTCCAAAAACAAAAAGAAAAACAACTAATATTGCCGTGAAAATTTTCTGAATTTCGTAACCCATATTTGAATAATTCTACAATGGACGTATAACATTAATAAGGGAAAAAAAACAAATTTTTACTTTGCTTTTTGCGTCCCAAAGACGCATAAAAAAGCTTATAATTATGCCAGAAATTTTAACTATAATACCCTCAAGAATGAATGCCAAGAGATTGCCAGGCAAACCGTTATTAAAAATTCAAGGCATATCTATAATAAATCATGTTTACAGAAGAGCTTTAGAGGCTGACATTGGTGAAGTTTATGTTGCAACTGAAGATCAAGAAATATTTGATAGTGTTACCAACAATGGTGGAAAATGTATAATTACAGGAAAACACCATAAAACTGGAACAGATAGAATTTTTGAAGCTTTTACAATGCTTAAAGATAAAAATGCTGATTATATTTTAAATTTACAAGGTGATGAACCATTAATTAATCCTAATGATGTAAAAAAATTTTCAAAAAAAATAATTGAGTCTCAATTAGAAATGGGAACTCTTGCATCAAAAATAGAATTAGATTCAAAATATAAAGATGAGAATATAGTTAAAATAAAAACTGAAAAAGAACTTAATTTTGACAATATAAGCTTAGCAATAGATTTTTTCAGAAAAAAAGAAAGTTATGAAAAAGCAAATATTTATCATCATATAGGTATTTATTTATATAAAACAAATGTTTTAAAAAAAATTGTATCATTAAAACAAACTGAAAAAGAGAAAAAATTAAGGTTAGAACAATTAAGAGCCTTGGAAAATAATGTAAAAATTTACTCTGCTTTAGCAAAGTTTTCTCCTATAGGCATTGATACAAAAGAAGATTATAAAAAAGTAAAGAATTTGTTGGAAACAAAAAATATTTAGAATATAACTTTTAAATTATGAAAATTGCTTACCAAGGTATTGCAGGAAGTTATAGCGAGAGCTGTGCAAAAAAAAATTATCCAAATTCAGAAACTATTTCATGCAAAACATTTGATGAATGTTTTGAATTAGCTAATAATGATAATTCTGTTAAGGCTATTATACCTGAGTCAAATAAAACAACTGGAAATATTGGAGTAGAATATTTAATTTTCAAATATAGATTAAATATTTTTGCAGAACATTTTTTTCCAATTAATCATAATCTTTTAGGTTTACCAGATGCAAAAATAAATGAAATAAAAGAGGTTTATTCTCATGCACAAGCATTAAGTCAATCTTCAAATTTTATAAAAAAAAATAAATTTGTTGAAAATGTAAGAGCTGATACTGCTGGCTCAGCAAAGTTTATTTCTGAATTTAGAGATAGATCAAAAGCAGCAATAGCATCAAATTTAAGTGCAAAAATATATAACTTAAAAGTATTAGACTCAAATATTCAAGATGATAAAGAAAATGTAACAAGATTTTTACTTATGCAAAAGGATATTACGCAGCCCGATTTTGCAAAAGATAAATATATAACTTCATTAATTTTTAAATTAAAAGATAAGCCTGCAGCCCTATATAGTGCATTGTCAGGGTTTGCATTAAATGCATGTAATTTAACAAAACTTCAAAGTTTTCCTGAAAAAAATTCTTTTTCATCTTATTTTTTTCTATGTGAACTAGATGGACATATTGAAGAAGTAAAAGTAAAAAATTCCCTCGAAGAACTTGGACTTCACACTGAAGATATGCAAGTTCTAGGTGTGTTCAAAGCTGATAAGTTTAGAGATAAATAAGTATATAACTTTATTGTAGATTAAAAAAAATTACTGATATAATACTCGACGGGTCAATCAGGTGGAGTTACCATAAACTCCCCCAGGGTTGAAAAACAGCAAGGGTAATGAGTAAATTTCCAGGTTGATTGGCCCTTTTTATAAATATGTTGAAAAATTTAAAAGTATTGTCTTTAAAATATAGACCTCAAATCTTTGAGGATTTAATAGGTCAGGAAATTGTAAGTAAAACAATTTATAATTCAATAAAGCAAAATAAAATTCCTAATGCTTTTTTATTTACAGGTATTAGAGGTGTTGGAAAAACAACAATCGCAAGAATCATCGCTAAAGCTTTAAATTGTGAAAATGGATTAGATAATATTTGTAAAGATAGTTTTTGTAAAAATTGTAGTGAAATAGTTAGTTCAAGCCATATAGATGTTTTAGAAATGGACGCAGCAAGTAAAACAGGTGTAGATGACGTAAGAGAACTGATTGAATTTTCTAGATACGGTCCTTCATTAGCTAAGTATAAAATATTTATCATTGATGAAGTGCACATGTTGAGTAAACAAGCATTTAATGCTTTATTAAAAACTTTAGAAGAACCTCCAAATTATTTAAAATTTATTTTTGCTACAACAGAAATAAAAAAAATTCCAATAACAGTTATATCAAGATGTCAAAGATTTGATCTTTCTAGAATAAAATTTGAAGAAATGTTTGAATATTTAAAAAAAATAATGAAAATTGAAAAAGGCAATATTAGCGATGATGCGATCAAACTTATTACAAAAATTTCAGAAGGATCAGTTAGAGATGCACTTTCACTATTAGATAGAGCATTAATTAATCAAAATAAAGATATTGATTTAGATGCTGCAAAGAAGATTTTTGGATATTATGAAAAAACTTCATTAATAGAACTTTTTAAAAATTTATTTGATGGAAATGAAAAAGAAGTTGTTAAGATCTATAGATCAATATATTCATCAGGGGTAGAGCCAAAAGTATTTCTAAATGATTTTTTAGAAATACTATACTATTTTAAAAATATTTCTTATTTAAAATTAGATGGAAATAATTTTTTAATGAATAATAAAGAATATGATCAAATTGAAAAAATATCTAATAATTTAGATCCATCCACAATATTTTTATTTTGGCAATTTACAATAAATACATTGGACGAAATAGATTTTGTGTCCAATCAAAGTGTTTCAGTTGAAATGTTTTTAATGCGACTTTTACATTTAAAGTCATTTTACAAAGAAAATAAATTAGAAAAAATTCAAAATAAAAATAATACCAAAATGGAAAATTTTAAATTGGAAATTGAAGATACAAAGGAACCTGCAATAAGCAAACCAATTGATCAAATAAAAAATATTTATCAAGAAGAAAAAAATAAACCTGAAACACAATCAGAAAATAAAAAATCCGAATTAAAAATATTAAATTTTGATCAATTGATAGAGATTTGTGATAAAAAAAAAGAAGCACGATTAAAATATGAACTTGAAAATAATGTAAATCTAGTAAGTTTTAATAATCAAAGAATAGAGATATCTTTTAATGAAAAATTAGATAAAGAATTTGTAAAAAATCTTTCTTCTAAACTTTTTGAATGGACAAATATGAGATGGATTATTTCTTTTTCAAAAGAGTCAGGAAAACCATCAAAAAAACAATTGGAAAAGGAAGAAAAATTAAATGTCATGAATGAAGCAAAAAAAAGTAATATTTATAAAAAGGTATTAAAATCATTTTCTGATGCAGAGCTAATTGATATTGAGGATAAAAAAAATGACTGATTTTTCAAAGATTTTAGATAAAGCAAAGGAACTTGAATCTCAAATGAAAGAAAGTCAAGAGAAAATAAAAAAAATTGAAGCAATTGGAATTTCAGGCGGCGGCGGTGTAAAAGTTACACTTAATGGTGAAGGAGAAATGATAAATATTGAAATTTCAAATAATATTTTTGTTGAGGAAAAATCTATTGTTGAAGATTTAATTAAAGCTGCTCACTCAGATGCAAAAGTAAAACTTAAATCAAAAACAAGTGAAGAATTTTCAAAAGTTGCTGGAGGATTTGGAGTTCCTGGTTTTAAGTGGCCTTTATAAAATGCAAAACATTCCTGAAATTGAAGAGTTAACAAAGTTAATCTCTAAACTTCCTGGTTTAGGACCAAAATCTGCTAGAAGAATTATTTTAAAACTTATAAATAATAAAAATCAAATATTTAAACCTTATTTAAAAACTTTGTCCGATGTATTTAAAAATATATCCAGATGTAATTATTGTGGTGGACTAAAATCTAATACCACTAATTGTAATAATTGCGAAAGTTTAAATAAAAATTATAGCAAAATCTGTGTTGTTGAAAATATTTCAGATCAATGGAGCATCGAAAACTCAAATATTTTTCAAGGATATTATCATGTGTTAGGAGGTACAGTTTCAAATAGCAAAGATAATGAAAGAAATGAATTATTGATAGAATCTCTTGTCCATAGAATTGAAAGAGATAATATTGAAGAAGTGATACTTGCCACAAGTGCAACAGTTGAAGGACAAACAACAGCATTTTATATAAATGAAAGTTTAAAAAATTCTAAAGTAAAAATATCAAAGCTTGCACAAGGGCTGCCCGTAGGAGGAGAAATAGAAAGTTTAGATGATGGTACTCTAATTTACGCTTTTAAAAATAGAAAAGCTTTGGAAAAAAATTAAATTAATTTTTTTTAATTAATCTGTTTAAATGTAAAATTGGTTCAGTATATCCGTTAGGTGAATCTTTGCTAAAAACTAACTCACATGCTGATTTAAAGGCAATTGAATTATCATAATTAGGTGACATATTTTGATAGTTTTTGTCTCCTTTATTTTGAGTATCAACTATATTTGCCATTTTTTTCATAATTTCTAATACTTGTTTTTTTGAGCAAATTCCATGATGAAGCCAATTTGAAATTAATTGTGAACTAATTCGGCAAGTAGCACGATCTTCCATCAAAGCAACATTATTAATATCTGGTACAGAACTACACCCAATGCCGCTATTAATCCATCTTACCACGTAGCCCAAAATACCTTGTGCACAATTTGATACTTCGTTATTTATTTCTTCAGTCGTCCAATTTGGTTTATTTCTTACTGGTATTGTTAGTATTTCAGAAAGTTTAGCTTTTTCTCTATTACTTATTTCTTTCTGTTTTTTAAAGATATCTATTTGATGATAATGAAGAGAATGTAATGCAGCAGCTGTCGGCGATGGAACCCAAGCACAATTTGCTCCTGCTTCTAAATGTGATATTTTTTCATCCATCATTTGTGCCATAGCCTTTGGTGCAGCAAACATTCCTTTTCCTATTTGTGCTTTTCCTGAGAATCCACATTCTAAACCAATATCAACATTATTGTTCTCATAAGCTTGAATCCATATTGATTTTTTTAAATCTAATTTTTTAGCCATAGGCCCTGCTTCCATAGAAGTTCTTATTTCATCCCCAGTACGATCCAAAAATCCGGTATTGATAAAAAAAATTCTATTTTCAAAAGCTCTTATACATTCTTTTAGATTAACTGACGCTCTTCTTTCTTCTTCCATAAGTCCTATTTTTACAGTGTTTTTTTTTAAATTAAGTATTTCTTCAACATTAGTAAAAATTTTATCAGTAAATTTACATTCATCTGGAGAATGTTGTTTAGGTTTAACAATATATATGGAACCTGATTTAGAATTTTTTTTAATTTTTATATCATGCAAAGCACAAAGAGTTACTATAAAAGCATCCATTATTCCTTCTGGAATTTCTGAACCATCTTTTAAAAGTACAGCTGGATTTTTCATCAAATGACCAACATTTCTATTTAATAATAAAGATCTTCCATGTAATTTTTTCTCTTTTCCATCTTTAGAAGTATATTTTCTGTCTGGATTAAGTTTTCTAATTAATTTTTTTCCATTTTTTTCAAACTCTGAATTTAAATTTCCCTTCATTAAACCGAGCCAATTTCTATAGCAAACAACTTTATCTTCTGCATCAACTGCAGCTACAGAATCTTCGTTATCACAAATGGCTGAAATGGCAGCTTCAACAATTATATCCGATATTCCTGCTGGATCATTTTGTGCACTAAAAGCTTCAGGATTAATTATTATTTCAACATGCAAATTATTATTTTTTAAAATTATTGCAGAAGGTTTATTTTTTTCACCTCTATATCCAATATATTTTTCTTCATTTATTAACTGTGCATCTCCATCATACGTAAAAAGGTTTAATCCATTATTTTTTATTTCGATTCTATTTACTTTACTCCAATTAGATTTATTTAAAGTAAAATGGTCGTCTAAGAATTTCTTTGTATATTTTATAACTTCTAGTCCTCTTTCAGGATCATACCTTTCGCTCGCAGATTCTTCCGACTCAATCACATCAGATCCATATAATGAATCATAAAGTGACATATATCTTGCATTTGCAGCGTTGAGAATAAATCTAGCATTATCAACTGGGCAGACTAATTGTGGCCCTGCTATTTTGGATATTTCGTCATCTATATTTTGTGTTTTTATTTTAAAATCTGGACCTTGTTCTATTATATATCCAATTTTTTTTAAAAAATTTTCATATTGAGATTGGTTAAACTCTTTCTCTTTATTATCAATATGCCATTTATCAATATCTATTTGAAGTTTCTTTCTAAATTTTAGAAGTTCTTCATTTTCAGGAGAAAGCTCGTGAACAGTTTTGCTAAAACCTTTCCAAAAATTTTTCTGATTAATGTCAGTATCAGGAATAGCTTCATTATTAATAAAATCATAAAGTGATTGAGCTACAGACAAATCATTAACTTTTATATATTTTTTACTCATTTAAAATTATTTTTGATTAATGTTATATTTATGCACAATTTAAGTCTATTTTTCACAATATTATATTACTATTATTTTTAATTTTTTAGACATTTTATTGCCTTTTTTGAATATAATAAACTAATTAAACAACATGAAAAATTATTTAAATTTTGAAAGTGATATTAAAAATCTAGAAACAGAATTAGATAAATTAAAAGACCCATATAATCAAGAAGGTTTATCAGAAGTAGATACTAATAAAATTTCTAAAATTCAGGAAGAAATAGACACTAAACTAAAGAATATATATTCAAAACTAGATCCTTGGGAAACAACTCTTGTTGCCAGACATGAAGATAGGCCTAAATCTAAATTTTTTATAGAAAACTTATTTGATGAATTTATTTCTTTATCTGGAGATAGATTTTATGGTGAAGACAAGTCTGTAATTACAGGATTTGGAAAATTTAATGGTAAATCAGTGCTAATTATTGGACAAGAAAAAGGTGAAAATTTAGAATCTAGAATTGAAAGAAATTTTGGAATGATGAGACCAGAGGGTTACAGAAAAACAATAAGACTTATGAAATTGGCTGATAAATTTAATATTCCAGTTATATCATTTATAGATACTCCTGGTGCTTATCCTGGAGTAGGTGCTGAAGAAAGAGGGCAAGCCGAAGCAATTGCGAAATCTATTGAATGTTGTATGGAATTAAAAGTCCCAACTATTTCAATAATTATTGGAGAGGGTGGATCAGGCGGCGCTATAGCTTTGGCATCTTCGAATAAAGTATTGATGTTTCAAAATGCAATCTATTCAGTTATATCACCAGAAGGATGTGCAACAATTTTATGGAGAGATCCAAAGAAAACTCTTGAAGCCTCAAAAGCAATGAAACTATCTTCTAGAGATCTTTTGAATTTAGATATAATAGATGAAATTATTGAAGAACCTCTCGGAGGCGCTCATAGAGACAAACAAACAATATTAAATAATGTAAAAAACTCTTTAAAAAAAAATTTAGACCTATTTGAAAATATGAATTCAAATGAAATTTTGATTCAAAGAAAAAACAAATTTTTGTCGATAGGTCGTAGTAAAGGATTTAAATCTAATTCAAGTATAAATGAAAGTTTATCAATGAAAGAAACTTTTATGGATAAAATAATTAAAAAATTTTCTAAGAAAGTAATAACTGGAATAATTATAATATTAATTTTTATTTTATTAATTAGTTACTTTTGATAAATTATAAAGCGCCGTGGCAATGTTTATATTTTTTTCCAGAATTGCATGGACATGGTTCATTTCTTCCTATTTTTTTACTTCCAATTTTATCAAAATTTTTATTCTCAATAACATTATTTTTTTCTTGATTATTTTCTTGAATAATTTTCAAATTAAATAATATAGTAATTAAATCTATTTTTAGTTTAGTTAATAAATTTTCGAATAAAGTAAATGCTTCTTTTTTATATTCTACTAATGGATCTCTATTACCATAAGATCTTAATCCAATAACACCTCTAAGCTGTTCAAGATACTGAATATGTAGCTTCCAATTTTGATCAATTAATTGTAAAAATATTCTTTTTTCCAATTCTTCCGATTGTTTTTCACCTAAAATATCTGCTCTTTCTTTCTTTTTTTCAAAAAATTTATCTTTTATTGTTTTTTTAAATTTATCGTCACTAAATTTAGATAAATTTTCTATTTCGTTATCTGAAAATGTTTTTCCTAAGATTGATGTTATTTGAGTTTTAAATTGATTATTTTTAGGATTAATTATGCGCTGAGATTTATTGTTTGTTAATTCATTTAAAGCATCATCTAAAAAATCTTCAGCATATCCACTTGAATTTGAATTTATAATTATTTTATTTCTTTGATTAAAAATAACCTGCCTTTGATCATTTAAAACATTATCAAATTTAAGAAGTGTTTTTCTAATATCAAAATTTCTAGCTTCAACTTTTTGTTGTGCTCTCTCTAAAGCTTTATTTATCCAAGGATGATCAATACTTTCACCATCTTTTAGTCCAAGTTTTTCAAGAATTTTATTCATAGACTCAGAACCAAATATTCTCATTAAATCGTCTTCTAAACTTACAAAAAAGACCGAATTTCCTTCATCACCTTGTCTTCCTGATCTTCCTCTAGCTTGGTTATCTACTCTTCTACTTTCCATTCTTTCTGTTCCAATTACATATAAACCTCCTAAAGATTTAATTTCACTTTTTTCGGTATTTTGATTTTCTTTTCCTCCTAATTTTATGTCAACGCCTCTTCCTGATATACTTGTGGTTATAATTACAGAAAATTTTTTTCCCGCATTAGCAATAATATCAGCTTCACTCTCATGATTTTTTGCATTTAAAACAATATGCTTAACTTTTTCTTTATTTAGTAAATTTGAATAATGTTCTGATTTATTAATGCTTGCTGTAAAAACTAAAGCTGGCTGACCACTATTATAACAATCTTTTATTTTTTTTATTATTGCGTCATCTTTTTCTTTAATAGTTCTAAATATTTGATCGTTCCAATCCTTTCTAATCATATTTTTGTTTGTAGGTATTGACACCACTGGTAAATTATAAATTTCATAAAATTCTTCTGATTCTGTGGCAGCCGTTCCTGTGCAACCTGCAATTTTAGAATATAGTTTAAAATAATTTTGATAAGTAATAGATGCTAAGGTTTGATTTTCTGATTGTACTTTAAGTTTTTCTTTTGCCTCAAGGCTTTGGTGTAAACCATCGCCAAATCTACGTCCAGGAAGCTGTCTTCCTGTCTGTTCATCAATAATTACAATTTGATCATCTTTAATAATATAATCTCTTCCATTTTGAAATAAATGATTTGCTTTCAAAGCCTGATT
>CACLLR010000015.1 GCA_902607805.1 uncultured Pelagibacteraceae bacterium | reverse complement strand
TCTAAGTCAAGAGTCTTCTTTTGATGTCCAATTTTCTTTAATTGAATATGATGGTTCTCATTCGTATTTTAGAGCATATTTAGTCGGCTTATTAAATACACTTTTAGTAGCTTTTATAGGAATTATACTTTCAACAATATTGGGGGTAATAATTGGAATAGCAAGATTATCACCGAATTACCTGATTGAAAGAACAGCAGCTTATTATGTAGAATTTTTTAGAAATATACCTTTATTATTACAAATATTTTTCTGGTATTTTGCTGCTCTTAGAGCACTTCCTTTGCCTCAAGATGCTGATCCAATAATGGGAGTGTTTTTTTTAACAATTAAAGGTTTGTTTGTACCTCGTTTTGTATGGGAAAATTTAGATGTATTTTTCTATTCATTTTTAGCAGCAACTATATCTATTATATTTATAAGAAATTACGCTAAAAAAATTCAAGAAAATGAAGGCAAGCAATTACCAGTTTTCTATATTTCAATAGGTTTATTAATTATTTTACCTTTAATAACTTTTTTATTTGGAGGTGTTTCTCTAAATTTTGAAGTACCTGCATTGGAACAAATGTCAAATACTTCATTTAAATATAAAGGTGGACTTGGAATACCACCAGAATTAATAGCTTTAACTCTTGCATTGGGATTATATACAGCGACATTTATAGCTGAAAATGTAAGAGCTGGAGTCCAAGGAATTAGCAAAGGTCAAAAAGAAGCTGCTGCTTCAATAGGTTTGACTCCAAATCAAGTTTTAAAATTAGTGATTATGCCACAAGCACTAAGAATTATTATTCCACCTACTACTAATCAATATTTAAATTTAACTAAAAACTCTTCACTAGCTGCTGCTATTGCATATCCAGATTTAGTTTTAGTTTTTGCCGGCACAGCATTAATGCAAACTGGTAGAGCTATAGAAATTGTATCAATTACTATGTTTACATATCTATCGATTAGTTTGTCAATTTCATTATTGATGAATTGGTATAATAAGAAAATAGCAATTAAAGAAAAATAATATGAACAAATTAAACTTTTTAAAACCTGATAAACAAAATTTAAATACATATTTGTATACTGGTTCTTTTTTATTTTTTATATCTTTATTTGATGTTTTTTTAAGTTCTTTTTTTACAATAAATATTACATCTTTTTTACCTAACATTGCTAGTTTTTTACTTCCTTTAATTTTGGGAACGATAGGTTTACACTTAATTAGAATAGAATATTCGGGAATAATAAATTTAGATAAAATAAATAAAAATATTAATACTAATACTTTTAATGCAGTTCTTACGTTATTAATTATTTTTGCTATTATTAAATCTATTCCTCCGTTTATTAGTTGGTTTTTTATAGATGCCACAATATCAGGTGATACAAAAGAAGCTTGCACAGGAACGGGTGCATGTTGGACATATATAAAAATTTGGCTTAATAGATTTACATACGGAATGTATCCAAATGAGCTTCAATGGAGAATAAATATTTCTTTTGTATTATTAATAGCATTAGCTTTCGCAGGCTATATTCCATCAGAAAAGTTTAAAAAATTTTTAACTTTATATTATGTTATTATTTACCCAATTATTGCATTTATTCTAATTTATTATTTAATTTCAGGTGGAGCTTTTGGACTTGAATGGGTTGAAACTGGAGCTTGGGGTGGTCTATCATTAACTTTTATAGTTTCCTTCTTTTGTTTAATTTTCTGTTTTCCTGTAGGAATGTTTTTGGCTTTAGGAAGAAGATCTCAACTACCTACACTAAGATATATTTCTATAGGATTTATAGAATTTTGGAGAGGCGTACCACTAATTACTGTATTATTTATGTCATCAGTTATGTTTCCAATGTTTTTACCAGAAGATTTTTTTATGGATAAACTAGTTAGAGTTATTATTGCAATATCTTTATTTGAAGCTGCGTATGTAGCCGAAGTTATAAGAGGAGGTTTGCAGGCTTTACCGAGAGGACAATATGATGCCGCTAAATCATTAGGTATGGGTTATTGGAAAATGCATATTTTTGTTATTTTACCTCAGGCGTTAAAATTAGTTATTCCAGGAATAGCAAATACATTTTTAGCTTTAGTTAAAGATACGCCATTAATATTTGTTGTGGGATTATTAGAATTAGTTGGAATGTTAAACTTAGCAAAAACTAACCCTAAATGGCTTGGTTATGCAATGGAAGGATATGTTTTTGCTGCTATAATTTTCTGGATAATTTGCTATGCTATGAGTAAATATAGTTACAATTTAGAAGAAAAATACAAAACTGAAAGATAAAAAATGTCCGAACCTATTATAAAAATTGAAAATATGAATAAATGGTTTGGAGATTTTCAAGTTTTAAAAGATATAAATCTTGAAGTAGAAAAAAATAAAAAAATAGTTGTTTGTGGTCCTTCTGGTTCAGGTAAATCTACATTAATAAGATGTATAAATAGATTAGAAGAACATCAAAAAGGAAATATAATAGTTGATGGAACAGAGTTATCTGAAGATACAAAAAATATTGAAGCTATTAGAGCAGAAGTTGGAATGGTATTTCAACAATTTAATTTATTTCCTCATTTATCAATATTAGACAATTGTACTTTAGCACCTATTTGGGTTAAAAAGATGCCTAAAAAAAAAGCCGAAGAATTGGCAATGAAACAACTTGAACAAGTTCAAATAGTTGATCAAGCAAATAAATTTCCTGGACAATTGTCTGGAGGTCAACAGCAAAGATGTGCAATAGCAAGAGCTCTTTGTATGGAACCAAAAATAATGCTTTTTGATGAACCAACTTCAGCATTGGATCCTGAAATGATCAAAGAAGTACTAGATGCAATGGTAAATCTTGCTAAGGCTGGCATGACTATGATTGTAGTTACTCATGAAATGGGTTTTGCTAAAGAAGTTGCAGATGAAGTTATATTTATGGACGAAGGTATGATTGTAGAAAAAGCAGAAACCAGAGAATTTTTTGCAAACCCAAAAAGTGACAGAACTAAGCTATTTTTAAGCCAAATACTATAGGGTTATTCTTAATTATCATATCTATTTATATAAATTATATATTGACAAGATTCTTTATTATTTCAAAAAGAAGTTTTTTTTATATTTTTTTAGCTTGCAATAACTTTCTGAATTAGCTTAACTCATACAAAAAAATTTATTTAAGAGGGGTCTTAATGGAAGAAAATTTCAACAAACATTTAGGGAATAAACTTAAACTAAGAAGATTGGCACTCGGTTTAACACAAACAAAAGTTGCTAAAGCAATAAACGTAACATTTCAACAAATACAAAAATATGAAAAAGGAACAAACGGAGTTAGCTCTATAAGGTTACTTCAACTATCAAACTATTTAAAAGTTCCAATAAATTATTTTTTTGAAGATTTTTCAGAATATTTAATTAATTTAGAAAAATCTAAAGAAGGTCATTTAAATGTAAATTATAACTTTTTGATTAAAATGTATTCTGAATTAAACCAAGATCAAAAAATCAAATTTAATAAAAGTATTCAATTTACAGGTACTGGAATTTCTAAAGTAGTTTAATTATTGGCTCCTCGGGCAGGACTCGAACCTGCGACCAATTGATTAACAGTCAACTGCTCTACCAACTGAGCTACCGAGGAATGTTTAACGAGATTTGTTTTATTAAACAAATTTCTTGCTGTCAAAATAAAAATAGTAAAAAATTTATTAAGTCTTTAATAAACAAAACACTCATTCATTTTACATCCTAATAAGATTTTATTCTATAATTGATAATTGTTACTTATGGAGGCAACGCCCGGAATCGAACCGGGATACAAGGATTTGCAATCCTCTGCGTAACCATTCCGCCACGTTGCCAATGAATGGATAATAAATTAAATTTTTACAAGTTTATATAATTGTTTTTTCCTATTAGTCTATAAATTTTCACTATAAATTGATGATTGTTTATTCAAATGATTAATTTATAAACAAAAAAAGATATATGAGTTTAGATAAATACAATCATTTAGAATCAGAAAATAGAATATATTCTTATTGGGAAAGTAATAATCTATTTAAACCAAAGAAGAATAAAAAGAAATTTTCTATAGTTATTCCGCCTCCTAATGTAACTGGCAGCTTACATATGGGCCATGCTTTAAATAATTCAATTCAAGATTTATTGACTAGATTTCATAGAATGAATAATTATGAAACTTTATGGCAACCTGGCACTGACCATGCTGGAATAGCAACGCAAGCTCTAGTCGAGAAAAAATTGGAAAAAGAAGGTATTGAAAAAAATTCTTTAGGAAGAGATAAATTCATCAAGAGAGTATGGGAGTGGAAAAATCAATACGGAGATATAATAATCAATCAATTGAAAAAGCTAGGATGTTCTTGTGATTGGTCAAGAAATGCTTTTACGATGGATGAGAATCTTTCTCAAAGTGTTTTAAAGGTATTCTTAGATCTTTATAAAAAGAAAATTATTTATAAATCAAAAAAGCTTGTTAATTGGGACACCGTATTAATAACTGCTATATCTGATTTAGAGGTTGATCAAAGAGAAGTAAACTCTAAATTGTATTATATAAATTATCCCATCAATCAAACTAGTGATTATATAACTATAGCTACAACCAGGCCAGAAACGATGTTAGGTGACACTGCTGTAGCAGTAAATCCAAAAGACAAAAGATATAAAAAATTTAAAAATAAAGAAGTAACTGTACCTCTTGTTAATAGAAAAGTTAAAATTATATTCGACGATTATGCAGATCCGGACCAAGGCACAGGAGCAGTCAAAATTACCCCAGCACATGATTTTAATGATTATGAAGTAGGAAAAAGAAATAAATTAGAAATATTAAATATATTTACTGAAGATGGAAAAATTAATAATAACGCACCAAAAAAATATCAAAATTTAGATAGGTTTGATGCTAGAAAATTAATTTTAGAAGATCTTTCAAATAATGGATTACTTGTAAAAGTTGAAAATACTAAAAATAAAGTTCCATATGGAGATAGATCTAATTCAATCATAGAACCTTTTTTAACTGAACAATGGTTTGTAGATGCTAAAAAATTATCTATAAAAGCAAAAAAAATAGTTAAGTCAAAAAAAACAAATTTTTTTCCAAGCAACTGGTCAAAAACATATTTTCAATGGATGAACAATATTGAACCATGGTGTATTTCAAGACAACTTTGGTGGGGACATCAAATCCCTGCGTGGTACGGTCCTGACAAAAAAGTTTTTGTTGCTAAAAATGAAGAGGAAGCAAAAAAATCAGCAAAAAAATATTATAAAAAAAATGTAGACTTGGTAAGAGACCCAGATGTTCTTGATACATGGTTTTCATCAGGATTATGGCCTTTCGCTACATTAGGGTGGCCAAATAAAAATGATTACTTGAAAAAATTTTATCCAACTTCAGTTTTAGTAACGGGCTTTGATATAATTTTCTTTTGGGTTGCTAGAATGATGATGTTTGGAATGGAATTTATAAATAAAGAACCTTTTAAAGATATTTATGTTCATGCACTTGTAAGAGATGAGAAGGGGCAAAAAATGTCTAAATCAAAAGGAAATGTAATTGATCCCTTAGAATTAATTGAAAAATATAGTGCTGATGCCTTAAGATTTACACTTCTCTCAATGGCTTCACCTGGTAGAGATGTAAAATTATCTGAAGAAAGAGTTAAAGGATATAGAAACTTTTTAAATAAATTATGGAATGCTAATAATTTTTTAAAACATAACAATTGTAATTTTAGTAATTCTAAAAAACCTCCAAAATCAAAAATTAACATTAATAAATGGATTATCTTTGAACTAATTAAAATTAAACAAATGGTAGAACGGAATATAAAAGAATATCGTTTTGATGAGGCGGCTAGGAATATTTATCAATTTGTATGGCATTCTTATTGTGACTGGTATTTAGAACTTTCAAAGACCTTTCTTTACTCCAATAGAGATAAGGATGTTAAAGAAGTAAAAGATGTTGCATCCTATGTTTTTAAAGAAATATTGATATTATTGCATCCTTTTATACCATTTATAACAGAAGAAATATGGCTAAAAAATAAATTGGATAATTCCAGTAAAAATTTCTTAATGCTTCAAAATTGGACAAATGAAAAAGCTAAAAAAGATAAGGATAATACAGAAGTAGAAAAATTGATTCACATAATTTCTGAAATTAGATCTTTCAAAAATGAATTAAATGTAAATCCAGGTTCGTTTGTTGATATATCTTTGATTAATTTAGATAAAAAAAACAAGTTATTTTTTAGCAAAAATGAAATTGTTCTAAAAAAGCTTGGTAGAATAACTAATTTTTTAAATAATGATATAAATAAACCTTCTGCATCATTAGTTATAAATGGCAATCTATTAAAACTTTATTTTGAAGAGAACGTTGACTTAAAACTAATAAAGGAAAATTTAATTAATAAACAAAGTAAATATCAAGTAGAAATGGATAAAATACACAATAGACTTGACAATAAAGACTTTATTAAACGAGCACCAAAACATATTGTTGAACAAGAAAAAAATAATTATAATAATTTAAAGAAAGATATAAAAAAAATATCACTTACAATTAAAAGTTTATAATGCCAAAATTTAACAAAAAAAAATTACCTAGCAGACATACGACTTTAGGTCCAGACAGAGCGCCTCAAAGATCATTTTATTATGCAATGAATTTGACAGAAAAAGATGTTGCTAAGCCTTTTGTAGGGGTAGTAACAACTTGGAATGAAGCAGCGCCATGCAATATAGCTTTAATGAGACAAGCTCAATCTGTAAAAAAAGGTGTGAGTAAATCAGGCGGTACTCCAAGGGAATTTTGTACAATCACGGTAACCGATGGAATTGCTATGGGACACGAAGGAATGAAATCATCGTTAATTTCACGAGACGTAATTGCAGATTCCACAGAACTTACTGTTCGTGGTCATTGTTATGATGCACTTGTTGGAGTTGCGGGTTGTGATAAATCGTTACCAGGCTTAATGATGGCAATGGTAAGATTGAATGTTCCAAGCGTATTTATTTACGGTGGCTCAATTCTTCCTGGAAGATTTAATGGTAAAGATGTTACAGTTGTAGATGTTTTTGAAGGTGTTGGAAAATATTCATCTGGAAAAATGACAGCACATGCATTGAGAAAATTAGAATTGAAAGCTTGTCCTAGCGCTGGTGCATGTGGAGGACAATTCACTGCAAACACAATGGCCTGCGTATCAGAAGCTATTGGATTGGCATTACCTTATTCGGCAGGAACGCCAGCTCCTTATGAACAGAGAGACAAATATGCATTATCTAGCGGCAAAGCTGTAATGAATCTGCTACAAAAAAATATTAGACCAAGAGACATCGTAACAAAAAAAGCATTAGAAAACGCTGCAACCATTGTAGCTGCTACTGGTGGATCCACTAATGCTGCCTTACACTTACCAGCAATAGCAAATGAAATTGGAATTAAATTTGATTTAATGGATGTTGCTAAAATTTTCAAAAAAACACCTTACCTTGCCGATTTAAAACCTGGAGGTAAATATGTAGCTAAAGATATGTGGAAAGCTGGTGGCGTTCCAATGTTGTTAAAAACATTATTACAAGGCGGATACATACATGGTGAATGTATGACAGTTACTGGAAAAACTATGAGAGAAAATTTAAAAAAAGTGAAGTTTAATAAAAAACAAAAAGTAATGAGAGAATACAATAATCCTTTATCTCCAGATGGAGGAGTAGTTGGTTTAAAAGGAAATTTAGCTCCAGAAGGTGCTATTGTTAAAGTTGCTGGATTAAAAAAACTTCAATTTACAGGTAGAGCTAGATGCTTTGATACAGAAGAATCTGCTTACAATGCCGTAAAGAAAAAAAAATACAAAGATGGAGATATAATTATAATTAGATATGAAGGTCCAAAAGGTGGACCTGGTATGAGAGAAATGCTTCAAACTACAGGAGCTATATACGGTCAAGGCAAAGGTGAAAAAGTTGCATTAATAACTGATGGTAGATTTTCAGGTGCTACCAGAGGCTTTTGCATAGGACATGTTGGACCTGAGGCATCAGTAGGAGGCCCAATAGCCTTACTTAGAAATGGAGATATAATCGATTTAGATGCCAAAAAAGGAACTATAAATGTTCGATTATCAAAAAAAGAATTATCAAATAGAAGAAAGAAGTGGAAACCAAAAAAAATCAACTTTGGAAATGGAACACTTTGGAAATATGCACAAACTGTAGGACCAGCTTATTTAGGTGCACCAACCCATCCCGGTGGTAAAAACGAAGTAAAAACTTACGCAGATATTTAATGAAAATAAGACCTGTTATTCTTTGCGGGGGAGCTGGAACAAGACTTTGGCCTAAGCAAAAAAAACATCAAGCTAAGCAATTTATTGATTTTGGAGGTTGGTCATTAATAAAAAAAACATTGGAAAGAATTAAAAATCCTATATTTGATTATCCCATAATAAGCACAAATGAAAAATATCTAAAAGAAGTAAGAAAATCTCTAAAAAAGAATAAAGTTAGAAAGTATAAAATTGTTTTAGAACCTGCTAAAAAGAATACAGCCCCAGCGATTTTATCTTCAGCATTAATTAAAGAAATACCTTTAAAACAACCTTTAATGTATTTTGCTGCTGATCATTTAATTGAAAAGTCTAATATTTTAAATAAATCTATAAATAAAAATAAGGTTAATTTAACCAACGAAAATATTTTTGTATTTGGAATTAAACCAACGAATCCTTCTAGTGAATATGGTTACTTTTTAAGCAAAAAAACAAAAAAAAATATTAACAAAGTAACTAAATTTATTGAAAAACCAATACTTTCTAAAGCAAAGCAAATTATAAAAAAAAAAGGTTATTGGAATTCTGGAATGTTTTTTCTAAGAAAAGACTCAATAATCAATAATTTTAAAAAATATCAAAATAAAACTTATAAAAGCTGTTTAGAAGCAGTGAATAGAGCTAAATATAAGAATAATACTTATTATTTAAATAAAAGATCGTTTATCAAATCTGTAGAAAAATCATTTGATTATGCAATCCTAGAGAAAACAAAGAATATTAATGCAATTAAATTAGATATACCTTGGTCAGATCTTGGAAGTTGGAGAGAAATTTCTAAGATTTATAAAAGAGATAAAGCTAAATACTTTAAAAAGAAGAATGTTTATTACAGACCATGGGGTAGATACGTTAACTTATTTGAAGGAAAAAATTTTCTTGTAAAAGAACTTACTGTTAACTCTAAATCTTCTATTAGTTTACAAAAACACCATCATAGATCTGAGCACTGGATGATAACCCAAGGTAAGCCTGAAATTACCATTAATAAGAAAAAATTCTTTAAGAAACCAGAAGAATCAGTTTTTATACCAACAGGAGCCATCCATAGAATTGAAAACCACTTTAAAAAACCAGTTAAAATTATTGAAGTTCAAACAGGTCCCATATTAAAAGAAACTGATATTATAAGGTTTCAAGATATTTACGGTAGAGTAAGGTAAATTTATTACCTGCTATGGAAAATCATGTTTTCTTCTTAGTTTTATTTGCAACATTTATGCATGCTGTTTGGAATGGCATGATTAAATATCATCCTGATAAAGTTATAGCTGTTTCAGCTCTTGTTTTTGGTCATATACCTCTGGCAATAGTTGCAATAATTATTCTTCCTGCTCCAACAATAGATTGCATTCCGTACATAATTGCTAGTGCAATTATTCATCAGGGATATCAATGGTATTTACTAAGTGCTTATCAAATTGGAGATTTTACAAAAGTTTATCCAATAGCAAGAGGCTTTGGCCCTTTAGTGGCAACTATTATTTCAATATTAATTTTAGGATTAGTTTTAAAAAGTTTAGTAATTTTATCAATTTTATTAATCTGTGTTGGAATAATGATCTTGGGATTAATGGATAAAGAAAGCAAAAATTCTAAAGTTCTACAACTTTCATTATTTACAGGATTTTTTATTGGTCTTTATTCTTTAGTAGATGGATATGGTGCAAGAGTAAGCTTATCACCAATAGTTTATATAAGCTGGTCGTTTTTATTAAATGCCTTATTATTTCCTATACTACTAAAAATTAAAAACTATAAGAATATTTTCCAAAATGTAATTAGTAGAGGAAAAAAAGTATTTTGGATTGGTGGAACTTTGTCTTTCATAATCTACGTGATTGTTGTTTGGGCTTTTACCAAAGCACCTATACCGATGGTAGGAGCATTAAGAGAATCGAGCATACTATTCTCTATTTTAATAGGATACTTTTTCTTAAAGGAAAAAATCACCACGACAAAAATTATATCAATATTCTTGATAGTAATTGGCGTTATAGGAATTAAATTATTTTAGATAAGATTAAATATCTTTGCAAGAATTATACAATTTAATATTAAAAGCATTATAGGAACGATAGTTCTAACTAATTCCATTATATGATTAACTCTATCTAACTTTCTCTCAAGTCTTCTAATAGGGCTCATATCCTCATATTTTTCTTGAGGAAACTTTCTATACTTGCTCATTTTTATAATTTTTCTTTTTGCCATCGAAGTTTATTAATATTTTAATTGAAGAATGTCAAATATATCTAAAAATAAATTAATTTTATTTATTTATTAAGTTCATATTGACGTACTAAAATTAATTAGTACGTCAAAATAAAAATTTAAAACCAGTTGTTAGGAATTATAATGTAGTGAATGGCAAGTACTATTCCAACTGATACACTTAATCCAAAGATCATTTTAAGAAAGTCTTTTCCAATTAATGGGAAGACATATTTAAACTTATAATCCTTGTTCATTGTTGAAATTGCAAGTTCTCTTCCACATAATAAACCAACAAATACCCATGTTGTTGACATTGGTAAATCGTTTAGTTCCTTAAAGTAAAATAAAACTGCCGCGTAAATTACGTTAATAATGGTAGCTGATCTTGCATATCTTGTTCCTGTTTTTTCAAGAACAACTTTTTGAATTGGTCCTCCTTGAATATAGAAAATGTAAAATAACAATGAAGTAAAATAAACCATTACTATTAAAAGCAATGTTAAATCTAACTGTCTAGGTAGATATACTGCAATGTTAGCTACATCGTGAGATAACCAAACCCACCACAACCAACCTGACGAAATCCATACTGCATTTCTCCAAAAGCTTATATATTTTTCATCAACTTCATCTAATTTTTCGTTGATAAATTTTGATACTACTATCCAAGCAATATAAGCAACCATTGCTGCTAAACCATAGCCAACTACACTTTTTAACAACATTTTTTCAAGCACAACTGTTGAAGCAAATGCTGAAAGAACTAAGAAAGTAGTAGATACTGGTATTCCTATTCTTGTTAATAATAATAGTATTGCAGGTGCTACTGCATGATACCATTGAATTTCTTGATAAGGTATTCTAGTTAATCTTCCATAAGAAATATCACCATCATACGCATACCATCCCCATGCTAACGCAAAAATCATTACAGCTGATGCAGATCCTGCAAGTGTATACCATTTAAACCACTTCTTTTTTGAAGCTATAAATGTACCTAGTGTTTGAATTGAGTCGTTAGCGATTACGCTATAACCAGCAAGGGCAAAGCCTATGATGGTATAAATTAAAGTCATTTCCATATTTTTTTTCCTTTATATTATTGTTTTCGGTTCCATCGATTCTTGACTTAAGATCTATGTAATCTGTGTAGAAAAAATTTACTATTGCTAAATTTATTTATTTGAGAATCTTTATCAGGATTCGTCAATAACTAAACTAATTAAGATTAATGTCTACTTTAATCTTTTTTAAAATTCTTAGCAGAGTTGTACTTATTTGATTAATCGCTTGATTATATAAACAGCGACAATAGTTCCTAGTAGTTCAGCAAATATATAAGTTGGTGTATTTAAGTAATTAATGCCAGTAAATGAATCTGTAAAAGTTCTAGCAATTGCAACAGCTGGATTCGCAAATGATGTTGATGAAGTAAACCAATAACCTGCGGATATATAGGTAGCAACACATGCAGCTACTGTAGTTTTACCATCTTTTAATGTAGCAAAAATAATAAAAATAAGACCAAATGTTGCTACTATTTCTGATAAAAATATATGAAAACCATCTCTATTTTTTGTAGATAATTCAATAATATTGTGTTCAAAAAAAACGTTAGCTAACATAACCCCTAAAATACAACCAAAAATTTGTGCAGGAATATAAGTTAATAAATCTTTTCCTTTAATTCTTTTAGTCAAATACATAGACAAACTTACAAAAGGATTTAGATGAGCGCCTGAAATATTAGCAAAAGCTGTTATTAATACAAATAAACCCACTCCAGTAGCAATTGTATTTGCTAATAATCTAACAGCATTATCATTAGTTAGGTTTTCAGCCATTATTCCAGAACCGACAATAACCATTACTAAAAAGCAACTAGCTATAAACTCACTTAAGAAAATTTTATTATTTTTCTTCATTTTTTATCCAATTTTTAATTTTTTCGTTAATAACATTAAATGTGTTTAAGATAATATTATTTTTTTCATTTTCATTTAAATTTATTAATTTAGAGACTGGATCTTCAATATCCCAGTGAATAATTTGATCTTTTTTCGGCCAAATAGGGCAGACCTCGTTATTTGCATTATTACAAACGGTAATCACATGATCCATTTTAATTTCACTATTAATATAAATATCAAAGTTTTTTGATGATATATTGCTTAGATCATAATTTTTTGTTTCTAAAAATTTTTTAATATCAGTATTTATTTGGCCCGTTGGAGAACTACCAGCGCTATATGCTTTGAATTTATTATTATGTTCATTGTTAATGATAGTTTCAGCTATAATGCTTCTTGCTGAGTTCCCAGTACAAACAAACAAGATATTTTTCATTAAATTATAATTTTATAAATTCCTATTACAAACAATGGTATTTGCAATCCAAAGTTAGTTAATATTGCTTTGTCTTTAGATATAAATCCTGCAATCGTCCAACCAATAACACCTAATCCATGAAAATATATATTTATTGGATAGATGTTAAGATTAGTTAATAAAATACCTGTTAATACTAAAAATGTACTTATCCATTTAAGATATTTTTTTATAAACATAATAACCCTTCCTATTTTTTATAAAAATTTAATTATTTATGATGTATTTACTTATTTTTGCACTTTTTGCACAAGCCAAAAAATTCTAAATTATATTTGTTATATTTCATTCCAGAGTTGTCTTGGAAACTGTTTAGATATTTAGATAATTTAGAATTATTTATTTCAGTGACTTTTTCACAGCTTTCACAAATTGAAAAAGCTGTAGCTTTAGAAACTTGGCAGTTAGAGTTTTTACATGCAACAAAAGCGTTTCTACTTTCAACTTTATGGATTTTGCCTATTTCAACTAATTTATCTAAAGCTCTATACACTTGAAGAGGAGCCTTTAATCCCTTTTTCTGAACATTAAATAAAATTGAATAAGCTTTTAATGGTTCAGAAGATTTTTCTACAAGATCTAAGACGATTTGTTGATTTTTTGTTAAATGTTCTTGTTTTTGCATCTTATTATATTTACCAATTTACCATTAGTTTTTCAATTGAACGGTTTGTTTAATTTTTAATAATGAAAGTATAAATAAAAACAAAGAAGCAGCTATAATTGACGGTCCTGATGAAGTATTAAACTCTAAAGATGAAAATAGTCCAATAATTACAGACAACAACCCACCTATTATTGAAAATATTACCATTTTTTGAGGACTGTCTGATATATTTCTAGCCATTGCAGCAGGTATGATTAACATTCCTGTAATTAAGAGCAATCCAACCATTTTTATAGATATTGCAATAATTGCAGCCATTAAAACTGTGAATATTGCTTTTGCTCTATCGGGGTTTAATCCCTCAGCTTCAGCTAACTCGTAATTTACTGTTGATGCAAATAAAGGTTTCCAAATTAATTTTAGAACTAATAAAATCAATGCACCCCCAATCCATATTATAATTAAATCATTAACTGTTACTGCTAAAATGTCTCCAAACAATAATCCCATAATATCAAATCTAATAAATGTTAAAAAACCAATTACTACAAGTCCAACTGCCAATGAAGAGTGCGCTAAAAGACCTAGTAAAGCATCACCTGGTAAATTAGTTTTTTTTTGTAGTTGAATTAAAATTAAAGCAACTAATGATGAAATTATAAAAACAGAAAGAGCAATATTTAACTCAAAAGAGTATGCCAAAGTAACTCCAAGTAAAGCTGAATGTGCAAGTGTATCACCAAAATAAGATAATCTTCTCCAAACAACAAAACATCCAAGTGGACCCGTTACAATTGCAATTCCAATTCCAGCAAGTAGGGCTCTTATAAAAAAATCATCTAGCATTTTAATTTTTCTTTATATCTCCTTCATGTGAATGTTCATGGTCATGATTATGTTCGTAAATTGAAAGTATTTGAGAAGCTTGTTCTCCGAATAAAGTTTTATACTCATTGTTTCTGGCAACATCACTTGGCGATCCAGAACAACATACGTGACCATTTAAACAAACAACATGGTCTGTAGCGCTCATTACCGTATGTAAATCATGGGATATTAACAAAATTCCACAATTTAAAGTATCTGAGATTTTTTTAATTAATTCATACAAAGCTATCTCTCCTGTATAATCAACACCTTGAACAGGTTCATCAAGCACCAATAATTCTGGTTTTTTTGAAATAGCCCTAGCAAGTAAAACTCGTTGAAATTCACCTCCTGACAAACTACCTAAATTTTTATTTTTAAGATGTATTACTCCCGTTAAAGATAAAGCTTCATTTATTGCATCATCTTTAATATTTTCAGTTAAGACCATAAAATCATTAACTCTCAATGGCAATGTCCAGTCTATTGAGATTTTTTGAGGAACATATCCAACCTTATCGGTATATTTTTCAACACTACCTTCGATATTTTTATAAATACCCAATGCTATTTTTGCTGTTGTGCTCTTTCCAGATCCATTAGGACCTATAAGTGTAACAATTTTTCCCTTTTTTACCTCCAGCGATACACCTTCCACGAGCCACTTTTCCCTTTGGCGAAAGCCTGCGTTATTTAATTTAACCAATATATCTTTGTTCGAGTTCATTTGTCTCTTGACTTTTAATGTTATATTATTACAAAACGTTATATTATAACAAAAAATAAATATTTAAATATGAAAAATCTAAAAAAAATACCATTTATCATTTCAATCTTATCACTTTTAACTCTCTTTACATCAGCAAAAGCTGAATTAAGGGTTGTTGCATCAATTAAGCCAATACATTCATTAGCTAGCTATCTAATGGATGGAGTAGGCAAACCATCTTTAATAGTTGATGGTTATGCTTCGCCACATGGATTTGCATTAAAGCCATCACATGCAAAAATGTTACAAGAAGCAGATATAATATTTTATGTAGGTGAAGGAATAGAAAATTTTTTAGAAAAACCATTAAAATCAATAGCTAAAAATGCTGAAAAAATTGAGTTAATGGAAATTAAAGGTTTAACAAAATTAAAATTTAGAGAAAGAAATATTTTTGATGGTCACGACGACCACGGCCACGATGATGATGGTCACAAGGAAGATGGTCACGACGACCACGGCCACGATGATGATGGTCACGAAGGTCATGCTCATGGTGAATATGATCCTCACATATGGTTAGATCCAGAGAACGCAAAAGTTATTTTAAATGAAATGGTTGAACATTTAATAGAAAATGATGAAAAGAACGCTTCAATTTATAAAAATAATTTAAATAAAGCTTTGAAGGATGTTGATAAATTATTAAAAACCGTGAAGTCTGAACTAAAAAAAGATTTTAAATCTATTGTTTTTCATGATGCCTATCAATATTTTGAAGAAAGATTTAATGTTAATGTATTAGGTGCATTTACAGTTAACACAGATGTTATGCCTGGAGCAGAACAATTATCAGAAATTAGGGAAATAATTGAACATGATAAAGTTAGCTGCATATTTTCGGAACCTCAATTTAATCCAGATATTATAAATGCTGTTGCAAAAGATATGAAAGTTAAAACTGGCGTTTTGGATCCATTAGGGGCAACTCTAGATCCAGGTAAAAATTTATATTTTGATTTGATTAGAAATATGTCTAAATCATTCAAAGGTTGTTAAATAAATAATTAACATTTTTATAAGGTTAATATTAAATAAACACCATAAATTGCAAAAACCATACCTGTCAGTTTAAGTATTAATGATGTTAATTTTGTTTTAATTGAAAAATATCCAATAATTACTCCAAAAATATGCAATGTTGCAGTTCCAGTAATAAAACCTAAAGCAAAGTAAAAAGGATTAGCTGCATTAGGCATTTCTAATCCATGTGCTGTTCCATGAAAAAAACCAAATATTCCAACAAATACCATGATTATTTTTAAAGGAATTTTTTTTTCTATGGTAATTCCTAAACCAAGAAAAATAACTGATAAGATAATTCCATATTCAATAATTACATGATTTATTCCAGAAAAATAAACACCAATTAATCCTCCAATTAACATTATAAAAACAAACGTTGAAGGAACTGTCCATATAGCTCTACCACCAATTTGAGCACTAATGATACCAACGCTTATCATTGCTAAGAAATGATCTAATCCTAAAACTGGATGTGAAAGACCATCGTAAAAACCATTCATTCCTTCAAAACTATGCGAATATGCAATTTCAGAATAAAATAATACAAAACTAGTTGTTATTAATAATATTTTATTTTTAAACATTGATTATTAATTTATTATAATATTTATATCATTAATTATAATTATATGACCACTATAAGTTTATCTTTAGATGAAATATTTGAATTAGCTAAAAAAACATTATTAGCAAATGGTTGCGATGAAGAAAATGCTTCTATTTTATCAGAGACTATAATGAAAGCCGAAAGAGATGGTTCACTATCTCATGGACTATTCAGGTTACCTGCTTATGTAACTGGTCTTAAAAGTGGAAAAATTGATGGCAAAGCTAGACCTGAAATTAAAAAAATATCATCTAGTGTAATTAAAGTTTTTGGTAACAATTGCTTAGCGCCTATGGTTTTAAGCAAAAGTATTCCAGAGTTAGTTAAAGCTGCTAAAGAAAATGGAATTGCCGTTCTGGCAATAAATAATTCACATCATATGGCAGCCATGTGGCCTGAAACCGAAGCTATTGCCGAACAGGGATTAGTAGCATTTGCTTGCACATCTTATAAACCTGCAGTAGCACCTGCAGGAGCAATTAAACCATTGTTTGGTACAAACCCAATTTCTTTTGCATGGCCAAGAAAAGGAAAAACTCCAGTTGTTTATGATATGGCAACAGCATCAATGGCAATGGGTGAGGTTCAAGTAGCAAAAAGAGAAGGGCACAAGGTTCCATTAGGCACAGGGTTAACCAAAGATGGTAAAGAAACAACTGATCCTGCGCAAATAGCAGATGGTGGTGTATTGTTGCCATTCGGTGGATATAAAGGCTCTACAATAGCCATGATGGTTGAATTATTAGCAGGCGCACTTGTTGGTGATAATTTTAGTTATGAAACTGCAGCTAAAGATAATAATGATGGTGGACCTCCTAGTGGAGGAGAATTTATATTAGCTATATCTCCAGATAAATTATCTGGAAATGATTGGAACAAACATTCTGAAGAATTTTTTGATAAGATGAAATCTATGGAAGGAGTTAGACTCCCTGGTGAAAGAAGACATAAAAATAGATTAGATGAAGGTCCAAGAAATATTAATGAAGAATTGGTTAATAAAATAAAATCTCTAAGTTAATTCAATTTCAATTGGAGTATGATCAGAAGGCTTAGTTTTTCCTCTAGGATATTTGTTAATTTTTACATCATTTACTATGTTGATTATTGAATTAGAAACTAAAAAATGATCTATTCTCATACCATTATTTTTTTGCCAAGCACCACTTGTATAATCCCAAAAAGTATAACCTTCTTTTTCAGGATAAATATATCTATAAGCATCGTGAAATCCTAAATTAAGAATTTCTCTATATTTTTTTCTTATTTTAAGTCTGTATAAAGCATCATTTTCATAATTCTTTGGATTATGAACATCTTCAGCTGCAGGAATAATATTAAAATCTCCACCTATTATAATATTATTGTTTTCAATTAAAATTTTTTTTATTTTTTTAATTAGATTATCTAACCAATAAATTTTATATGTATACTTTTCAGTATCTACAGGATTACCATTAGGTGTATAAATATTAATAATTTTAATATTTTTTTTTTTATAATTAAAGTCTGCACTTATAATTCTAGATTGTTTTAGTTTATCTTTAAAAATGTCATTTTCTATATTTGCAAGTTTTTTTTTAGATATAATCGCTACACCATTATAACTTTTTTGACCAAATACATAATTTTCATAATTAAGTTTTTTTATATCTTCATAAGGAAAAGTTTCATCAGGAGTTTTAATTTCCTGCATCATTAATATATCTGGAGAAAATTTTTTTATATATTCCTTGATATTTTCAATTCTAGCTCTTACAGAATTTACATTCCAGGAACTGATTATCATTAAAGAGAAAAAGAAACGCCACAACCACAAGAAGATTTACTTTGAGGATTGTTAATTTTAAATGAACTTCCAACTAATTCTTCTACAAAATCAACCTCAGATCCTTTCAATAAATTAGCTGAATTTTTATCTATTAATATATTATCATGCTTAAGATCATCTTCGTTTCGATTTAAATCAAATGAAAAATCGTATTGAAAACCTGAACATCCTCCACCTTTAATAGCGATTCTAAAAAAAAGATCCATTATTTTTAGATGAAAGCAAATGATTGATTTGTTTTATAGCTTTATCTGTAAATTTAATTTCTTTAATCATATAAGAACACTGTTATTACTAATATAATATTTATTTACCAACTTTAAAGTATGAAAAATTACTCAAAAATAGCACTATTTAAAAGCAAGGGCAGGCTGATTAAAGAGCCTATGAGCAATTATAGAAGTCCTTTTCAACGAGATAGGGATAGAATAATCCATAGCGCTTCATTTAGAAGGTTAAAGCACAAAACACAAGTGTTTGTAAATACTGATGGTGATCATTATAGAACAAGAATAACCCACTCGCTTGAAGTTGCTCAAATAGCTAGATCAATAACACGATATTTAAATTTAAATGATGATTTAGCAGAAACTTTAAGTTTAGCTCATGATTTAGGACATACTCCATTCGGACATGCTGGTGAAGATGCCTTAAATGAATGCATGATTGATCATGGTGGATTTGATCATAATTTACAAACATTAAGAATTATAATGTTTTTAGAAAATAAATATCTTAAAT
>CACLLR010000014.1 GCA_902607805.1 uncultured Pelagibacteraceae bacterium | reverse complement strand
GAATTTTTATTATATATCAAATATAAATATTAATGGTAATCTGCTTACAGTTTCAAAAAAACATACAATTTCTAATTTACAGCAGTTAAGAAAAGTTATTAAAAAAGAATTTGAAAATTTTAATTAGGCTTAGTCATTTTAATTGGATCAACTATTTTTTCATATTTTTCTTTTGAAATTAATCCACTTTGTATTGCTTCATCTTTTAGTTTAGTATTATTTTTTAATGCTTTTTTTGCAATTTTTGCAGCATTATCATAACCTATATGTGGAGCTAAAGCCGTAACTAGCATTAAGGAATTTTCTAAATGCTCTTTTATTTTTAATTTATTAGCTTTAATTCCTCTTACACAATATAAAGCAAAATTTTTTGCACTATCAGATAAAAGATCAATTGATTGTAAAATGTTATGAGCTATTAAAGGTTTAAAAACATTTAGTTCAAAGTGTCCATGCGAACCAGCCATAGTAATTCCATTGTGGTTTCCAATTACTTTTACACATACCATAGTTACTGCTTCAGATTGAGTAGGATTTACTTTTCCTGGCATTATAGATGAACCAGGTTCATTTATTGGAAGAATTAATTCTCCATATCCAGCTCTTGGCCCAGATCCTAAGAATCTAATATCATTAGCTATTTTCATTAATGCTACTGCAGTAGTATTTAAAGTACCTGAAAAGTTAACAACTGGATCGTGAGCAGCTAAAGCCGCAAACTTATTTTTTGAAGGTTTAAATGGTATTTTTGTAATTTTTCTAATTTCTTTAATTATTTTTCTATCAAAATTTTTTTTAGTATTTATTCCCGTTCCTACGGCTGTACCTCCTTGTGCTAAAAAATATATTTCATCTAAAGCGTGAACTATTCTTTTAATAGAATCATCTAATTGAGAATAGTACCCTGAAAACTCTTGTCCCAATGTTAATGGTGTTGCATCTTGTAAATGTGTTCTTCCAACTTTTACAATTTTTTTAAATTTATTTACTTTATTTTTAATTTCTTTTTTTAAAATTAATAATGATGGAATTAATTTTTTTCTTACTTCTAACGCGATAGCAATGTGCATTGCTGAGGGAAAAACGTCATTTGTGGATTGTGATTTATTTACATGATCATTAGGATGAACAGGTTTTTTTGTACCTTTTTTTCCTCCTAAAATTTCAATAGCTCTATTTGAAATTACTTCATTTACATTCATGTTTGTTTGTGTTCCTGATCCTGTTTGCCAAACTTTAAGAGGAAAATGATCATTTAATTTTCCTTGGATTATCTCGTTTGAGGCTTTTATAATTGCATTTGCAATACTGTTATCTATTTGCTTATCTTTTTTGTGAACTATAGCAGCAGATTTTTTAATAATAGCTATAGATTTAATTAATATTGGTCTTACTAAAAATTCACCGATGTCAAAATATTTTCTTGATCTTTGAGTAGATGCTCCCCAATACTTATCCACAGGTACATATATAGAGCCAATTGTATCGAACTCTTTTCTTTTTTTCATATTTTAATATTTATTTACAAAGCTTTATTTCTTATACATTAAATAAATTAAAAAGCATAGTAGAGACAAAAAGCAGGAAAGGAAAAAATGACAAATTTTGAAAAAGTTGGACATTTTATGAAAACATTTGGACAAGAGGTAAAAACGAATTCTGAATTAAGTTCAGAAAAAATAAATAATTTAAGAATTAATTTAATAAATGAAGAATTAGAAGAGCTCAAAAAAGCTATAGAAGATAAAAATATTATTGAAGTAGCTGATGCATTAACAGATATACTTTATGTTGCTTATGGAGCAGGACATGCATTCGGAATCAATTTAGATAAATGTTTTGATGAAGTCCAAAAATCTAATATGAGTAAATTGGGAGATGATGGAAAACCAATTTATAATGAAAATGGAAAAGTAATGAAAGGTCCAAAATATTTTAAACCTGATTTATCAAAGTTTATCCAATAATTATAAATTTTGAATCCAATTTGGTTTTATAATATTAATTGTCGCCTCTCCACATTTAAAATTTTTTTCAAAATTAAAATTTTTATCTTTAAATTTTATAATCGCAAAAGGATATTTGTCTTTAATTAAAATTTTACCGACTTCAAATTCATTTGATTTTATTATTAGATCTTCCTTAATTTCTTCTGAAATTATATTTATTGCAAAAAGTCTATTTTTTAATTTTTCTTTTAACTTAATTCTTGCAGTATTTTCTTGACCCACAAAACAGCCTTTTTTAAAATCTATTCCATTCAATTCTTCAAAATTACATTCAATTCCAAATATTTTATTTTGCAGATACTTGGTTCCTATTTGAGCTATACCTAATTTATGACTATCCATGTAATAGCTTTCAACATTTGAAGTTTTTAATTCTAGTTTTTTTAAAGATAAATAAAGTTTTTCTAAATTTATAATTAATCTTGCCCCAAGTTCTTTATCTCTTGGATCCAATAAAATTGAGTCTTCTTTAAACTTTAAAGTATGTCCTGCTATATCTTTAGAATTTTCTAAACTTAAAAATTTTTCTTTACTTAAAACAGCAATAACAAACTCATTACTTAAATTTAAAATTTCTACTTTTGATCTCATTTTATATAAATTAAGTTGCCTATATAGGTCTTCTATATTCTCTTTTTCACAGTCCAAAAAATATCCAGATTTATGCTTTGAAATAATAAAATCGTATAAATATTTTCCTTGTGGAGTCAATAAAGCACTAAAGCAGCTAATATCTTCTGAAATTTTATTAATATCATTCGTTATAATATTTTGGAGAAAATTCTTAGAGTCTTCGCCATTTATATAAAGTAGACCTCTATCTTCAAGTATATATACTTCATTTATTTTCATAATTGATTGATCCTGACTAATAATATAATTACTTTTTTTAAAAATGTTAGATCTAATAATTAAAAACGGACAATGTTATATTGACGGTGAATTAAAAGATAAAGACATTGCTATCAAAAATGGTAAAATTCAACAGATTGGTCAAATTTCTGAAGAAGCTAGAGAAATACTTAACGCTAAGGGTCAAACTATTTTACCAGGATGTATAGATACTCAAACTCATTTTAGAGAACCAGGCTCAACTAATACAGAAGACCTTCATTCTGGAAGTAGAGCTGCTATTGTTGGAGGAATTACTAGTGTATTTGAAATGCCAAATACTAATCCACCAACATCAACCAAAGCAGAATTTCAAAAAAAATTAGATCTCGCTAAAGATAGAATGTATTGTAATTATGCTTTTTATTTTGGTGCAACAGCTGATAATACAAATGAATTAGCAGATTTAAAAAATCTAGAAGGTTGTTGTGGAATTAAACTTTTTGCAGGTTCCTCAACCGGAAATCTCTTAGTTGCAGATGAAAAAGATATTGAAAAGGTTTTTCAAAGTAGCTCTAAAGTAGTGGCAGTTCACTCAGAAGATGAAGCAATTTTAAATATTAATAAAAAATTAATTAAAAATGGAGATGTTCACTCGCATCCAATTTGGAGAAGCGAAGAATGTGCTATTTCATCAACAAGAAGAATAGTTAGAATTGCCGAACTATATAATAAAAAAGCACACATTCTTCACATTACAACAAAACAAGAAATTGATTTTTTATCACAACACAAAGGCAATATTACTTTTGAGATCACTCCTCAACATTTAACTCTCTATGCTCCAGATTGCTATGACAAACTTGGGACCTACGCTCAGATGAATCCTCCTTTAAGAGACAAATCTCATTATGATAGACTGTGGTATGGAGTTAAAAATAATTTAAATGATACAATAGGGTCAGATCATGCTCCTCATTTAAAAGAAAATAAGGAAAAAGAATATCCAAACTCACCTTCGGGTATGCCAGGAGTTCAAACTCTAATGCCAGTTATGCTTAATCATGTTAATGATGGAAAATTATCTCTTAATCAATTAATGAGTCTTGTTTGTGAAAATCCAGTTAAAATTTTTGGAATTAAAAACAAAGGATTTATTAAAGAGGGATTTGATGCTGATTTTACAATTGTTGATATGAATAAAACAATTGAAATTAAAAATGAAAAAATTGAAAGCAAATGTGGTTGGTCACCATTTAATGGATTTAAATTTAAAGGTACACCTACGTCTACGATTATTGCTGGAAAAATTAAAATGCAGGATGGCAAAATCTTAGGCGATCCATCAGGAACCCCTTTAGAATTTAACTAAGCTTTGTTGCAAAACTATTTACAAGAATAACCCCAACTACAATTAAAAATAATCCAACGATAGCCTGCCAAGCCAAAGTTTGTTTAAAAAATATATAACCTAGTATTGCAATTGTAAAAATTCCAAGTCCACTCCAAGTTGCATAAACTATTGCTATTGGAAGTTTATTTACAACAAATGTTAAAAGATAAAATGCACATAGGTAAAAAATAGAAAGTGAAACAGTTGGAATAAGTTTTGTAAAATTTTGAGAAATAGGCAATAACATTGTTCCCGCAACTTCACAAAATATTGCACCAACAAGAAATAAGTATGTTTTAACCATTATTTAATATTTTATTTTTTATTAGATCTTCTTTTATCTCAGACAAAATAGAAGGATCATCAATAGTTGCTGGCATTTTATAATCTTCTTTATCAGCAATTTTTCTTATTGTTCCTCTTAATATTTTTCCAGATCTTGTTTTAGGAAGTCTTTTTATAACAATTGCTACTTTAAAAGCCGCTACAGGACCAATTTTATCCCTAACCATTTTGATGCATTCTTTTGAAATTGTTTCATTATCTTTATCAACTCCTGCTTTAAGAACTAATAAACCTATTGGTATTTGGCCTTTTAATTTGTCAGCTATTCCCAATACTGCACATTCAGCAACTGATTGATGTTCTGATAAAACTTCTTCAATAGCTCCAGTCGATAATCTATGACCAGCAACATTAATAATATCATCTGTTCTAGACATAATCCAAATATATCCATCTTCATCGATATGACCCGCGTCATAAGTTTGATAGTAGCCTTCATAGTTTGTCATATAATTTTCATTATATCTTTTATCAGCATTCCATAATGTAGGAAAAGTTCCAGGAGGCAATGGAAGTTTTACAACAATGTCTCCCATCTCATTTGGTTTTGCTAATGTTTGATCTGCCTTAATAATTTTCACATCATAACCAGGAACAGCTTTACAAGCTGAACCATATTTTGTTTTCATCATTTCAATTCCAGTACAATTTGAACTTATTGCCCAGCTAGTTTCCGTTTGCCACCAATGATCAATAACTGGAACATTTAACAAATTTTCTGCCCACTTAATAGTGTCAGGATCTGCTCTTTCTCCAGCCAAAAATAATGACTCGAAAGAAGACAAATCATACTTTGAAAAGAATTTTCCTTCTGGATCCTCTTTTTTAATTGCTCTAAAAGCTGTTGGAGCTGTAAACAAAGATTTAACTTTATAATCTGAAATAATTTTCCAAAAAGCTCCCGCATCAGGTGTTCCAACTGGCTTACCCTCAAATAAGACTGTAGTGCATCCTTTAAATAAGGGAGCATATACAATATAAGAATGACCTACTATCCAACCTATGTCACTTGCTGACCACCATACATCGTCAATATCAATGTTATATATATTTTTCATAGTCCATTTTAAAGCTACTATATGGCCACCTATATCTCTTACAATTCCTTTGGGAACTCCAGTGGTACCCGAAGTATAAAGTATATATGCATATTCATTTGCTTTCATTTCTACACAATCTACATCTTTTGAGCTATTCAAAGCTTCATCCCAACTAATTTCTAAAGGAAAGTTTAATTTAACTTCTTGGTTTTTTCTTTGAAAAAAAATTACTTTTTCAACATTATGTTTTGCCAATTTTAAAGCTCCATCTACCAAAGGTCGATACTCGACAGTTCTGCCAGGTTCAAAACCGCATGATGCTGTAATTAAAATTTTTGCTTTACTATCATCTATCCTACTTGCTAGTTCATTTGACGCAAACCCTCCAAAAACAACTGAGTGTATTGCGCCAATTCTTCCACAAGCTAGCATTGCAATAACTGCTTCAGGAATCATTGGCATATAAATTATTACTCTTTCACCTTTGTTGACTCCTTGATTGATAAGAGCTCCAGCAAATTTTGAAACTTTTTCTTTTAATTCTTTATATGTAAATTTTTTTTTATTTCCTGTTATTGGGCTATCATAAATAAGAGCTGTCTTATCTCCTCTGCCTTGGTCTACATGATAATCTAAAGCATTGTAACATGTGTTTGTTATTCCATCTTCAAACCATTTGTAAAATGGTGGATTGGATTTATTCAAAATTTTAGTTGGCTTTTTAAACCAAAAAATATCTTCAGACACATTTTTCCAAAATGACTCAGGATTTTGAATAGATTCTTGATATATTTTATTAAAATTGTTTTTCACAGTGATTTGCTTTGATTTGCCATTTTATATTGATTTTATGTAACAGGTTGTATTTAATTTTAAAAAGTGAGCAAAATCAATACTTATTAACCATAAAAAACTATTCAAAAAACTATTTTAATTTGATATTCAGCCACTTAACTTGGCTTTATTTGAGGATAAAGCTGTAGTTTAAATTTAAACTAAAAAAAACTAACTAATGAGGGAGTTTTTTATGAAAACATTAAAAACGTTAGCTTTAGCTTTATTTGCTCTAATTGGAGTAAGTACAGCAGCTAATGCAACTACCTATTTGGCTGTGGATGATTTCGTTGGTATTTCATTCTGGTTAATTTCAATGGGTATGTTAGCGGCTACTGCGTTTTTCTTTATGGAGCAAGCAAATGTTGGCTCTCAATGGAGAAAATCAGTAAACGTAGCAGGACTAGTAACTGGTATTGCATTTATACACTACATGTATATGAGAGGAGTTTGGGTTGATACGGGAGAAACCCCTACTGTTTACAGATACATTGATTGGTTAATTACTGTACCTTTACAGCTAGTAGAGTTTTATTTAATTCTTGCAGCAATAAGAAAAGTTCCAACAACTATTTTCTGGAGAATCTTAATTGGATCTTTAGTAATGCTAGTTGGTGGATATCTTGGAGAAGCAGGATTCATCAATGCAATGCTTGGTTTTATAATCGGTATCGCTGGATGGATTTATATTCTTTATGAAATCTTTTCTGGTGAAGCAGGAAAAGCAGCAGCTAAATCTGGTAACAAATCTTTAGTTACAGCATTTAGCACAATGAGAATGATCGTTACAGTTGGATGGGCTATATATCCTTTAGGTTATGTATTTGGTTACTTAACTGGAGGCATAGACTCAGCTTCACTTAACGTGATTTACAACTTAGCAGACTTTGTTAACAAGATCGCTTTCGGTCTAGTAATATGGTCTTGCGCTGTTGCTAACTCTTCAAAAAGATAGTAAGAGATAAAATATTATAAAATAGGGCAAGTTATATAACTTGCCCTATTTTTTTTTATGTCTATATAAAAGTAATGCCTAAAATAAAATATATAGAATTCAATGGAAAACTTCATGAAATTAATGTTCAAAAAGGACTTACTGTTATGGAGGGAGCTGTACAAAATAATATTCCAGGCATAGACGCTGATTGTGGAGGAGGTATGGCTTGTGCTACTTGCCATGTTTATGTCAAAGATAATTGGTTTAATAAATTATTACCAAAAAGTGAAGGAGAAGATGATATGTTAGATCAAGCATTTGAACCAAAGCCAAACAGTAGATTAAGTTGCCAAATTGAGGTTACAGAAGAATTAGAAGGGTTGGAGGTTAATCTTCCTGAAAAACAAGTTTAATGATTAAAACAGATGCAGTGATAATTGGAGCTGGGCCAACAGGTTTATTTACCGCTCATCAAATAAAATTAATAGGTTTAAATTGTGAGGTTGTAGATAACCTTGATAAAATTGGAGGCCAATGTATAGAACTTTATCCTGATAAACCAATTTATGATATTCCAGCAATTCCACAATGTACTGGAGAGGAATTAACAAAAAATTTAATTAATCAATTAAAACCTTTTGATATTAAATTTCATTTAAATCAAAGAGTCGATGAAGTTAAAAAAAATAATGGAAATTGGGAAGTTAAAACAAGCAAAGGAACATCATTTGTTACACCCAATGTAATAATTGCAGGTGGAGTTGGATCATTTGAACCAAGAAAATTTGCTCCTAAAGAGTGTGAAAAATTTGAAAATAAGTCAATATTTTATTCAATAAAAGATAAAACTATTTTTAAAGGAAAAACAGTATCAATATTTGGTGGCGGAGATAGTGCGTTAGATTGGGCAATTGAGTTGTCTAAAAACTCCAATGTAAATTTAATTCATAGAAGAGATGAATTTAGAGGCGCTCAATCTAGTGTTGATCAAGTTAAACAGTTAACCATGTCAAATAAAATTAATTTGTTTACAAAATATCAATTGAAATCTTTAAATGGAAATGAAAATTTAAAAAGCATAGAAATTATGCATGACAACAAAGAATTAAAAAATTTACAAACAGATTATGTTCTAGGTTTTTTTGGTTTAATTATGCAGCTTGGTCCTATAGCCAATTGGGGACTAAATATTAATAAAAAAACAATTGATGTTGATACTGAGAAATTTGAAACTAATCAAAAAGGAATATATGCAGTAGGAGATATATGCACCTACCCAGGGAAATTAAAATTAATATTATCAGGATTTCATGAAGGCGCTTTAGCAGCTAGGGCGTGTTTTAAATTAGCTAAGCCAAATGAAAAATATAGATTTGAATTTACTACTACATCGAAAAATTTAAAAAATAGACTTGGTGTAAAGGAATGATCGAGCTATTTTCCGCTGATACGCCTAATGGAAAAAAAATAGGCATTATGTTAGAGGAAATTGGTTATCAATATAAGGTTACTAAAGTAAATATTTATAAAGATGAACAGTTTAAACCAGAATTTAGAAAAATTAGTCCTTTCAGCAAAATTCCAGTAATTATAGATCATGATAATAATAAAGAAGCTATATTCGAATCAGGTGCAATTCTGATGTATCTTGGTGAAAAAAGCAAAAAATTTTATAATCCAAATGAAAAATTAAAAATAAATCAGTGGTTGATGATACAGATGGCAATTGTTGGACCTTTTATTGGCCAGCATCATCAATTTCACCATTACAATCCCGGAAAAAGTAAATTTGGAGAAGAAAGATATTTTAAAATTACAAAAAAAATTTACGAGGATTTAGATGAAAGATTAGCAAAATCAGAATTTTTAGCAGGAGATAATTATACTATTGCTGATATTGCTACTTGGCCATGGTTAGCTAGACATGAGTGGCACGATGTAGGTCTAAAAAATTATAAAAATCTTACCAGATGGTATACTGAGATATCTAAGAGAGAAGCGGTTATTAAAGGATTTGATTTTATGAAACGAGGTGAAATAATTCCTAAACCTTAATTGTCTGCATAGACTTTTTCATCTTTTTCATGCCTTTCTTGAGCTGAAATACATAAAGTTGCTACTGGTCTAGCTATTAATCTTTTTAGACCTATAGGCTCTCCAGTTTCTTCACAAAATCCATATGATCCATCTTGAATTCTTTTTAAAGCAGAGTCTATTTTTGAAATAAGTTTAATTTGACGATTTATCGCTCTTAATTCTACATTTTTTTCAGTGTATGAACTTGCTTGATCAACAATGTCTGCCGAAGTGCTATTATCATCCAAAGAACTATTAAAAATAGCCTCATTACTAGATCTTTTCAATTCATTTTTCCAATCTTGAAGTTTTTTTTTAAAAAAAGCAACATGTTTTGCACACATGTACTTTTCAGTTTCTTTAGGTAAATATGATTTGGAGATTTTGACCATAATCTAAATTTTAAACTTGGTGAATATATTCAACAATAAATTGGTGTCAAGAAACCATTATTTGTATAAATTGATTAAAATGGCCAAAAATAAAAAGAATTTAAAAAATTTATTTTATGTTTTTCTTATAATCCATTTAATTGTGTGGACATTGATTCCATCACTAACAAATAATAATCTTCCTTTAGATACAATAGAAGCATTAGCTTGGGGAAGTAATTTGGACTGGGGTTTCAACAAACATCCTCCAATGAGTGCATTTTTAGTTGAAATTTTTTATCAAATTTTTGGTGCACAAGATTGGGCTTATTATTTATTAAGTCAGATTTGTGTAATTATTTCTTTTTTTGTTGTTTTTAAATTTGCAGAAGATTTTTTTGAAAACAAAGTTTTTTGTTTATTGTCAGTTTTATTATTAGAAGGTATTTATTTTTATAATTTTACAACTCCTGAATTTAATGTGAATGTTTGTTTAATGCCTTTCTGGGCGCTAACCGTTCTATATTTATGGAAAGGTTTTAAAGATAATAAAATTATAGATTGGTTATTAGTTGGTTTATTTGCGGGATTTGGATTTTTATCTAAATATTTGTTTATCTATTTAGGTTTAGCTATGGATGTTTTTTTAATTTATATGATCTATAAAAAGAAAATTGATTTTAAATGCATAGCATCTTTTATTCCTTTTTTAATAGTTTTGTTTCCACATTTAATTTGGCTCACCGAAAATAATTACATAACTATTACTTATGGACTTGATAGAACAGGAACAGGTGATCAAAATTTCTTAGATCATTTTATTCATCCATTAATCTTTTTAGGAAAACAAATTGGAATATTAATACCTTTCTTCTTAATGCTTTTATTTTTGAATAATAAACTAAAAACTAAATTTAACTTTAAAGATAATAAATTATTATTTTTATTAGCAATAAATATTGTTCCGTTAGCTTCAGTATTTTTAACTTCAATGATTATGGGAGTTAAAATTAGAACAATGTGGATGACCCCTTTTTATTTATTCTTTGGAGTTTTGGTGATTTATATTTTTCAATCTCAAATTAATTTAAATAAGTTAAAAAGCTTTACTACAGTTTTTATAATTTTATTTATTTTTTCTCCTTTTGCTTATGCATATGTTTCAATTACTAATACAGATAAGAGAACTGATTATCTTGGAAAAGGAGAAGCTGAAAAAGTTAAATTGTTTTATAAAAACCAGAGCCAAGTAATTGGAGAAATAACCTATGTTAAAGGTAATGAGTGGATTGCTGGCAATTTATCTTATCATTTAGAAGAAAGACCAAAGTGGATTTATGATCCTAATAATATCTTTATATGCAATAAAGATTTAGAATGCATAAAATATAAATAAAATAAGATTTTAAAGTAATATATAGTAATTAAATGAAAAATTTTATTAATTCTAATAAAAAAATAATTTTATTTGTGGTTATAATTTTGGCTATTGAATTATCAGGTCATGGAATTTTAGCATCATTATTTAGATTTTTAAGCTCAATAAACTAATGAAAATTATAATTTTGATTCCAGTTTATAATGATTGGCAATCTTTATTTAAACTTTTACAAAATATTAATTATGAAGTTGATGGCTTAAATAAAGAATTTTCCATATTTGTCGTTAATGATGCATCCACTGAAAATAAGCCTCAATTTTATAATAATTTAAATAATCTTAAATCAATTAAAATTATAAATATGAAGGAAAATAGAGGTCATGCAAGATGTATCGCCGTTGGATTAAAATATATATTAGAGAATGAAAATTTTGATTATGTTATTCCAATGGATGGTGATGGCGAAGATAATCCTGAAGAAATCAAACAATTTATAGATAATTTAAATTATCATCCTGACAAACCTATTGTGGGAGAAAGAATTAAAAGATCAGAATCAATTTTTTTTCAATTTTGCTATTTTATTCATAAATTAATTACATTTGTATTTTCAGGAGAAACTATAAAATATGGAAATTATACTTGTCTTCCAAAATCCATTGTTGAAAAAATGATAAATGAAAAAGCAACTTGGAGTAGCTTTTCTGGATCTTTAGCAAAAATTGCAAAAGAAAGAGCATCAATTCCTTCAGTAAGAGGAACTAGGTATTTTGGACCATCAAAAATGAACTTTTTAAATCTTATTAAACATTCATTTTCAATTATTGCAGTATTTAAGCTTGCGGTAGCACTTAGGTCTACATTATTTGTTATTATTTATTTTTTTTTAGTGCATCAAAACATTTCAATAATTATGCTACTTCCAATTATATTTGTTATTGTAATGATTATTTCAATTTTTATAATATCTAAAAGAGAAAATATTGAAGAATTTCGTAATTCTTTAAAAAATATTTTAGTTATTGAGGAGTTAAAAAAATAAATAATGTTTTTTAAACCAAATAAATTGCCTAAATTAATGGTAGCCCCAAATGGAGCAAGACCTATGAAAAAAGATCATCCATTAGTTCCTGTTACTATTGATGAGATAGTTGAAACCGCAAAAGCTTGTTTTGCAGCTGGAGCTGGTGGAGTACACTTTCATTTAAGAGATAATAATGGTCAACATATTTTAGACTCGGACATGTGTTTAAAAGCATTAGAAAAACTTCAAAAAAATGTACCTGAAATGCATTTACAAATAACGACAGAAGCAGTTGGTAGATATTCCCCAGATACAATGCGTAAATTAGCTTATGAAGTTAGCCCCCCCGGAATATCTATAGGCATAAAAGAAATGATACCTTCCAGAATACCAACAGATGAAGATATTAAATTATATAAATCTTTAACTGAGTCTGGAACAAAAATTCAACATATATGTTATGAGCCAGAGGATATTGATCTTCTTTCAGATTTATTAGAAAAATCCAATATATCAAAAGATGGAACATGGTGTTTATTTGTTATTGGACATTACTCAGGCAAAATAAGTGATCCAAAAAAAATTCCATTATTCATTAAAAAGCTTAAATCTAGAAATCTGAATGCAGATTGGGCTGTTTGTGCTTTTGGAAAAGAAGAAGTTGTTTGTCTTGAAGTTGCAACAAAACTAGGCGGTAAAATTAGAGTAGGTTTTGAAAATTCTATGCTTTTACCTAATGGAGAGATATCCCCTAGTAATGAATATAAGGTTAAAACAATAAATAAATTACTTAATCTAAACTAAAAAATTTGAATTTTTTTTCAAAAATTTTTTAAAACTATTTCTAGACTTAATAGAACTTAATATAAATCTATCTGGTCTAACAATGACAGCTTTTACTCCAAAATGATTTAAATAACTTAATAAACCAGGTATATTTCTTGAATCTATTGAATTAAATTTATTAGAAAGTGTTTTATTTATATCAGATGAATATAATAATATTGGTTTTACTGAAAATTTGTCATCTAAATTTTTTCCATTTTTCAATTTAAATTGTGGAAATATTTTTCCTCTTCTTTTATCTTTTTTTTCACCAAGACCAGAACCAAGTTTTGGTTTAATTGATTGCATACTTTTAATACCATCATTACCTGAAGATATATTTTTTGTAATTTGAGTATTTTCAACAGCATTAACAAATTCTCCCATTCTCATAGTTGTTTCTATGTACTCTTTTACATTTGAAAATCTTTCAGATTGGTAGGTATTTAAAATTTTATTATCATGTTTGTTTTTTAAACAATATGTAATTTTCCAAGCTAAATTTGAAACATCTCTTATACCGGCACACATTCCTTGACCCATAAACGGCGGCATTAGATGAGCAGAGTCTCCTGCAATAAAAATTCTTTCTTTTCTCCATTTTCTGGAAATGGCCGACTCAAAAGTATAAATAGTTTTTCTTTCTATATATGCTTCTTTTTTTTTTAACCATGGACTTAAAAAATTCCAAATGTATTTTTCTGATAATATAGTTTTTTCACTTAATTTATTTCTAATGGCAAATTCCCATCTTCTTCTTTTGCCAACATTTCTACAATATGTGGCAGGTTGTTCATGATTAGAGTATTGAATAGTTCTATCTGGTAATTTTTTTTTATTTTTTTTTAAAATTAAATCTACAACTGCCCACTTTTGTGTGAAGCCAAGATTATCCATTTTTGTTTTCATTTGGCTTCTTGTTATTGAATTAGCTCCATCGCAACCAACTACATATTTAGATTTTATCTCATGAGAAATTTTGCTTTTTGTATTTGTAAAAAATATTTTTACATAATCTTTAAAGTTTTTAATTTTTTTAACCTCTGAATTCTGTTGTATTTTTACTTTTTTATATTTTTTGAGTTGCTTTCTAAGTTGTCTTTCTAAATCAGGTTGATTAAATCTATAACTTGGATACCATCCATTTTCAGTAACTTTCTTTGGTCTGGGCCAGTCAAGAATTACTTTTCCTTTCGAATTAACAAATTTTGTTCCTTTATTAATTAATGTAAATTTTAAGAAATTTTTAGTTATTCCAATTGTTTGAAATACTCTCATAACTTCATCATCAAAATGTACTGCTCTAGGTAATGGATAAAAGCTTTTTTCTCTTTCCAAAACTAATACTGAAAATCCACTTAAAGCAATTAGATTTGCAAGAGTTCCACCTGTAGGTCCTAAGCCAATTATAGTTAGGTCATATTCTTTCATTTCTTCCAAATTTATCTATTATGAATTTATTTTTTATTTGTAATATTTGAATATAGCCAAGGACAATCAATTAATAAAGGTGCCTGCTTACCTTCAGCAGCAGTTTGCATTCTCTTTTCACGAAATTTCATTCTTTCATCTTTTGGAAGATATAGTCTTTCATGTCCCCAAAAACTTGGTCCTTCAAATGTTTCAGTAGGTTTCCATGTATTTGGATCAATTATTCTTCCTCCCCAACCATTTTCTACAAAAAAACCTGAGGGCGTGATAGAATAAAAAGATGTCATGTAATCGTTAGTGTGTCTTCCCATAGTGTAAGCAATTGCATTATCTTTATATTGCATCAAATCATATCCTTGTCCAACATCATCAAGATTATTGTACTCCACCATAAAATGATGAAAACCAATTTTTCCAGATCCAAAAAGAGCCATGCTGTGATGACGACCATTTACATGGAAAAAACATAATGAAATTGGTGTATGACTATAATCACTTATTTTAAAACCTAATATATCTTTATAAAATGGAACAACTTTATCAAAATCTTTTACATGTAGAACAACATGGCCCATGCCTAAAGCACCAGTCTTAAAACCAGAAATAGGACGAGAAGGTTTGAAATTATCCTCATCTTTCATTGGGTTATAAATAAGTTCAATACGGTTCCCTTGAGGATCGTTAAAATGAATCAACTCTTCTACAAATCTTTTATCTGAATATGATGAATTTCCTAATGTAACAGGTATATTATTTTTCTCTAACTTTGCCGCATAATTTTTTAAATCTTCTTTTTTTTCAACTTCCCACCCGATAAATGCTACGCTGTCTCCCGTATCTCCAGTTATAGCTAGACGCTGCTTTTGATCGTCCATTCTAAATGATAAAGTTCCTTTCCCTCTATCAACCATTTGCATTCCTAAATATTTTTGAGAATATTCTGACCAATCTTCAAGTTTATCAGAATTTATACCTATATAGCTTAAAGCGTTTATTGCCATAAAAATGTTATACTAAATTTTTTTTGAGCCCGCTATGTGTAATGCGGGCTCAGTGATATTTTTTTCTATTATCCTTCAACAGCTGTAATGATTTGTCTTGCTCTTTTTAGAACGGCATCACCATCAAGGCCTTTGCCTTTCATTTCAGCCAACCAATCAGTTTCTATTGGTGCTAATATTTTTTTATATTCTGCTATAACAGAATCAGATGCAATTATAATTTCATGACCAGCCGTCTTTGAAATTTGGTTTTTCATTTTGGCATTTTGATTATCAATCAATCTTGAAGCCCAGTCACCAAAAGCATGTCCACTGTATTTGTCTATACAGCTTTTTGCTTGTGAAGATAAACCATTATATTTGTCCTGATTCATTATTAAGCCGAATGTTGCGTTAGTAATGTTAACTTCAGTATGATATTTAGTTACATCAAATAATCTAAATGAACCAACTGCTGTGTAAGGAAAAGGAGTTCCATCTATTACTCCTTTATTAAGAGCCTCAGAAGTTCCTGGCGCAGGAACTTTAACACCAGTTGCTCCCAGAGTCTTAAGAATTGTACCAGCAATTTTGCTTGGTACTCTCATTTTTTTACCTTTAAAGTCAGCAGGATTTACTACTTTAGTAGATTTCATATGTATTTGATAACCAGGATTAGAATGTAATCCTATAACTTTAATACCTGACATTTCTTTGTCTAAATATCCCTCAGCAAACAAAGTATTTAAAGCAGTTGTTCCAGCTCTAGATGTTCTTGTAAGAAAAGGTAGCTCAATTACTGAACTTAAAGGAAACTGACCTCCAATATAACCTAAAACGGTCCAAGAGATATCAGCTACACCTGATGTTACTATATCATATTGTTTAGGAGGACTTCCTAAAACTCCTCCAGCATACATTTTAACATTTACTGCTCCACTTGAACAATTGTTAACCTTGTCGGCCCATGCAGCAAGAATTTTGCTTGCTATGAATGCTTTAGGCGGCTCAAAAGTTGCTAATTTAAGCTCGTTAGCTGAAGCACCACTAATTATACTTAAAGAAAAAACCCCTAAAACAAATCCAATTAATTTTTTTTTCATTTTTATTCTCCCTATGTGAAAAATTATTTTTAAAGTGTAACTTGAAAATTAAATTATTTCATCCTTAATTGTGTTGGATAAAACGCCAATATTTGTGATTTCTACTTCAACATTGTCACCCGGTTTCATAAAAATTGGAGGATTTCTCTTAAATCCAACTCCACCAGGAGTTCCTGTTACCAATACATCCCCAGCTCTCCAAGCCATTGCTTTAGATACATAAGAAATTAAAACTGGTATATCAAAAATAAGCTGACTTAATTTTGCATTTTGCATTACTTCTCCATTTAATCTTGTCTCAAGAGTAAGCTGTTTATAATCTTTGATATCTTCAGCAAGTATCATATGTGGACCAAAACTTCCTGTTTTTTCAAAATTTTTTCCCATTCCAAATTGTCTTGTATGTCTTTGCCATTCACGAATGGTACTTTCATTGTAGCAGGAATAACCAACAATATGTTTTAAAGCGTTTTCAGGTTTAATGTGTTTTCCACCTTCTCCCATGATCACTGCCATCTCACCTTCAAAGTCTAAACTATCAGAAGCAATAGGTCTTTGTATTGGTTGTTTATGGGCAGTTTGACTTTCAGGAAAACGATGAAATATAACTGGATTTTCTTCAATGGTTCGATTTGTTTCTTTTACATGTTCGCTATAATTTAAACCAACACAAATAATTTTACCAGGATTAGGAATTAAAGGTAAATATTCAATTTCATCTAAACTAATATTTCCAGGATTTTCAGATGCATATTTTTTGGCTTCTAAAATTTTATTCTTTGCAATTAGATCTTTTAAAGTGTTAGCACCAGAAACTTTGTTAGTAATATCAGTAATAACTTCATTATTTAATATTCCAAATTTGGCCTGTTTATTATGTAAAAAAGAAATGAATTTCATAATTAATGCTTTCTATTTATACAAAGGTTTATATGTTAAAGTTTGTAAAATTAGAAGTGACATTTTGTTATGAAATTTAAAATAGACAGAGTATTTGATTATTCAGCAACTGCGTCTGGTCTGGTATTATTTTTTCTTGCAGTATTAACTTTTTGTGACGTCTTTGGAAGACGTTTTCTGAACGCTCCAGTGACTGGAACAATCGAATTAGTTGAAATTGGAATGGCTTTGGTAGCATTTTTAGCTATGCCAAGAGCTTTTTTTTTAAACGCCAATGTATCTGCAGATTTTATTAATAATTTAAATCTTGGAAAATTTAAAACTTATCTTGTTATTATTAAATTTGTTTTAATGTTAATGATCATGTCTTTAATGGCTTATGCCACCACCATTACATCTTATAAATTTATGAAAAACCAAAGAGTAACACTTGATCTTGAATTATATTTTTATCCTTTCTATTTTATTTGTGCTATTGGGATGTGGTTGAGTGTCATTGCAATTATAGTTTGGTTTATTAATACAATTCAATTTAATTCCAACTTAAAAAATATTAAATGGGAATAGAATCTGTAATAAATGGAGGCCTTTCTTTTGCTGCCGTTTTGGTTTTAATGGCATTAAATATACCGATTGGCATTGCAATGCTTGTCGTTGGATTTATAGGATTTGCATTAATATCTGGATTTGATCCTGCAATTTTTGTTTTAGGCACAGCACCTTTTGATGCTGTATCAAAATACACATTATCAGTCCTACCGCTTTTTGTTTTAATGGGAAATCTTGCTAATAGCTCTAATCTTTCAAGAAATTTATATGATGCTGCTTACGCTGTTGTGGGTCATTATAAAGGTGGGCTTGCAATGTCAACGGTTGGAGCCTGTGCAGGTTTTGGAATGATTTGTGGTTCATCCATTGCAACTGCAGCTACAATGTCCCAAATGGCTGGACCAGAGATGAGAAGACATGGTTATAGCGATGCTTTAATTAGTGGATCAATTGCCTCTGGAGGAACTTTAGGCATAATTATTCCGCCGAGTGTAATACTTGTAATTTATGCATATTTAACTGAGCAATCTGTTCAACAACTTTTTTTTGCAGCATTAATTCCAGGTCTTATTGCAGTAATTTTATATATGATTGCAATTAGAGTATATCTATTAGTTTATCCTTCTGAAGGAGGGCACGGAACCAAGATGCCTTTAAAAGAAAGAATTTCTGCAATTTCAAAAGTTTTTCCAATTTTTTTAATTTTTATAATAATGATGGGAGGTTTGTATTTAGGTTTCTTCACAGCAACAGAAAGTGCAGCTGTTGGTGTGATATTAGTTCTAGTTTTTATATTTTTTAGAGGGCAATTAACATTAAATCTTTTAAAAGATGCTGTTTGGACAAGTATAAAAACAGTTGGATCTTTATATTTAATCGTAATTGGAGCTAGCATATTTAATTATTTAATCACTGTAACCCAATTGCCATTTGCAGTTGTTGATTTTATAAATCAATTACAGCTTACTCCGTTGGGAGTTATACTAGTAATATGTGCAATTTATATAGTGCTTGGCACTGTTATGGATTCGCTTGCGATGTTGTTTTTAACAATTCCAGTATTTTATCCTGTAATAGTTGATGCAGGCATAGATCCAGTTTGGTTTGGAATTTTTGCAGTGATAGTCGTTGAGTTTGGACTTATATCTCCACCCGTAGGAATGAATTTATTTGTTATTAAAGGAGTGATGCAAAAAACGCCCTTACAAACTATTTGGTTTGGCACTCTTCCATTTCTTATTACTGATGTAATTAGGCTTGCTTTAATTATTGCATTTCCTGCAATATGTTTGTACTTGCCTAGTCTAATGTATTCTTAATATTGTTTAATTTTTTTAAATAGCGCAAATACAAATAACCAAATATCACGCCTACTAGAATAAGTATGTATTGATAAAATTTTAATAATACAAAAATTACAGGAAGTTCTTTTTCTTCAGGATTTATTAAAAAGTAATTTTTTGATCCATCTTCATATAAATCTGTAGGACCAAGAGTTACATAAACACCATAAAAAACAATATAAATACAAGGTAAAATAGATATCCATAATAAGAATCTATTTTTTTTTATTATTTTTATAAGGTTTGCTGATACGCCAACTAAAATCAAACATATCAAAGATAGTATTAAAGGGTTCATTATTACCAAACTCCTATCATTATCCCATCTTCTTTGGTGTAATCTCTTTCTTTTAGAACAAATTCATCATTAGCAGCTATTCTATTTTTTCTACTTATAATTCTTTTTAGAAGAATTTCTTTCATTTCTTCTCTTATCGATGAGTGATCTTTAGATTGTCCTAAATCTTTAAATTCATCAGGATCATTTTCTAAATCGAATAATTGCGCAGGAAATCCTTTATAATATATATATTTCCATTTATTGTTTCTTATCATAAAAGCTCTTGCATCAGATGCCCCAATATTTAATATTTTTCTAGCTTCATTAAAAGAATAATCAATTTCACTAAAAACACTTTCTTTCCAATTAGAAATTTTATTTCCCCTTATAATTGGTAACAATGATTGTCCTTCGAGTCTATGTTTACTTACATTGCTTTCAACAGCATCTAAAAATGTAGGAAGTAAATCAATTGCTTCTATA
>CACLLR010000013.1 GCA_902607805.1 uncultured Pelagibacteraceae bacterium | reverse complement strand
CTAAAGAATTTCACATTTGTTATAATATTTTTTAAAAAAGGAGGCTTAATGAAATATATAGTTCTAGGAACTTATACGGATAAAGGTCTTGCTGGTTTTGTTCAAAATCCAAATGAAGATAGAGGAGCTGCTGCATCAAAAATGATTGAAGCAGCTGGTGGAAAATTGCTAGACATGCATCTTGTAAGAGGTCCATACGATTTTGTTGCAACTATAGAAATTGATAGTTTTGAAGCAGCTGCTGGAATGAAATTAGTAATGATGTCTACAGGGGCGATAAAAGATATGGTAACTTTGGAATCAATAGATATGAATAAAGTTGCATCTCACGCATCAAAAATCGCTGGAACTTATAGACCACCAGGAAAATAATTTAAGATTTAACTTCTAGTCCATAGGACTAGAAGTTAATTAGTTTCATATAAAACAGGAAACATATTTCCACCTAAAAGGTCTCCATTATTATATCCTGCCTCTTTCATTTTTTTTCTATAATTATAGCTAGTCCAATCTCCCACGTAGCTAATTTTGGCATTTTCTTTTGCAACTCGTAAAGTATAACGGCTCAATGTTTTTTTGGGTATTGAGGAGTTTAAAGTTCCATGAAGTGTTCTCATATCAAATATTACACAATCTCCCAAATCACAGTCCCATTTTAAAAATTCATATTGATCCTTGTTCCCTAAAATATCTGGAGGGAGTTCATATTTTTTTCCATTTATTACACATTCTTTTCCTTCAACTTTGTGTCCATCTTTAAAAAGAACTCTTAAAAATAGCTTTTTCCATAGGTGAGATCCTTTAACCCAAGCAACGCCTTCGTCTTTTTTAGTTGGTTGCAAAGGTAGCCAAAGCACACACATGCTTCCTTCGATATCAAAATAGCTAATATCATGATGAAAAGGAGTTGTAGATTTTGATCCTCCTTCTCGTAAGAACCAGTTATCCATTACTAAGTTTATCTTATTAGCTGACATTAGTTCAGAAGCAATTTTAGCAAAGGGTGATTTAAATACAAATTCTTTAAACTCAGGTATCAAATCCCAAGTCCAATAGTCTTCTAAATAAGATGGAGCATTTTTTTCTAATGTATGTGATTTAAATCTTGGGCTAGGATTTTTAATATCTCTATCAATTCCGTCTTGAAGTAATTTTATCCAATTAATATCAAATTTTTTTTTTAAAAAAATTGCACCATTTTTTTTAAATTCACTTATCTCTTTGTTAGAAAGAATATTGTTCATAAAATTATAAAAATAAGTTAATTAATTTAGTTATAGAGTAATCTAAATTCTCATATTTTAAATTATTTTTTTTCAATAAATAATCTATATACTCATGTGCTTGCATTCTTCTTGACCACCAATTTTTTCCAAATTTTTTAAAATTAGAACTACTTTCTCCTTTCTTGTCTTGAAAATAATTTGTTAAATGATTATTAATAATTTTAAAATTATTGTAAATAATTTTAGAAATAACAGCTAATCTAAAATCTATAGTTAATAACGAAAATTTTTTTAATTTTAATTCATTTTTTATTTTCTGAAAAAAAGATTTTCTTAAAGAAATACAACTTGTGGGTGGAAATTTAGGCCAAAGGACTATTCTCATTTTTGAATTTTTAAATTCATTACTTAAATAAAATTTTCTTTTTGAATAATAAATTATTGGTTTATCAAATAAAATAGTACAATTTTTATTTTTTAAGAAATGATTAACAATAGTATTTACTTTATTTTTTTTATAAAAATCATCTGAATCTAGCAAAGTTATAATTTTGCCTTTGGATTTTTTATATGCATAAAGATAACTATCTATTTGAAAAAATGTATTAAATTTGCTTTTAAATTTCTTTCTTTTTTTTTTAAAAACTTTTACATTTTTAAACTTTTTTGCAATTTTATATGAATTATCTTTGGATTCATCATCTACAAAAATAATTTCAATATTTTTATATGATTGATCTAAGCAAGATTTAAGACATCGACTTACATATTTTTCTTTATTATAGCTTGCTATTAGAATTGAAACTAAGGGTTTTTTCATTTAAATCATTAATTTATATGATAAATTAATGATATGCAAAAACTTACAGATACATTTGGTAGATCCTTTCCTTATATAAGATTGTCAATAACTGATGTCTGTAATTTTAAATGTGGATATTGCCTTCCAAACGGATATCAAAAAGACAATAGTGATAACAGAAAATTTTTAGATGTTAATGAAATAAAAAGATTAGCAAAAGGACTATCTGAATTGGGAGTTTGCAAAATCAGATTAACTGGAGGAGAGCCAACTGTTAGATCAGATTTTTTCGATATTGTAAAAATTTTGAAAAATGAGACAGGAATTAAAAAAGTTGTAATTACAACTAATGGGTATCGGCTGAATAAAATATCCAACCAAATATCTAATAGTGGTTTAGATGGTATAAATATTAGTATTGATAGTTTAAATCGTGAAACTTTCAAAGTTATTACAGGTCATGATCGGCTACCGGAAATTATAGAAGGAATAAGAAATCTACAAAATTTAAATTTTCAAAATATTAAAATTAATGCAGTTTTACTTAAAGGAATTAATGATTCAGAAAAAAATTTTGATGAATGGAGTAAGTTTATAAAAATAAATAAAATTGACTTTAGATATATTGAACTTATGCAAACTGGAGACGGTTTGGATTATTTTAAGAAATATCATATCCCAGCAAAAATTTTTAAAAATTATTTAAATAAAAAAAATTGGATTCATCAAACTCTTGGTAGAGACGCTGGTCCATCATTGAATTACATACATCCTGAGTATAAAGGTAAATTTGGAATAATAGCACCATACTCAAAAGACTTCTGTAAATCATGTAATAGATTAAGAATTACATCAAGAGGTGATTTAAGATTATGTTTATTTGGTACTACTGGAATTAGTGTGAGGCATTTAATCCAAAGAGATGATCAATTAGAAGAGTTAAAAGATTTAATTTTAAAACAATTAAATTTTAAAAAAGAATCTCATTACCTGGAACTTGGAAAAACTGGTTTAACAAATAATTTATCAACTACAGGAGGATAATTGAGTAAATTAACAATAATTAATCAAAAAGAATTACAAGATTGGGCAAAAGAAATTTTTAAAGAAAATTCTTTTAATATGATTGATGTATCTTCAAAAAAAGAAACTTTTAGAAGAGCTCTTGCTTATGGAAAAATTTATGTTGGTAAAGAAGTGTTTGATTTAATAAAAAGTAAAAAAATGCCAAAAGGTGATCCAATTGTTTTAGCAGAAGTTTCTGCTGTTCTTGGTGTCAAAAAAACTAGTGAATTGATTCCGTTATGTCACCCTCTTCAGATAGACCATGCAGCTTCAAAAATAATTTTAAATGAATTAAATCATTCTATTGATGTGTATTGTGTTGTTTCAGCAGTTGCAAAAACAGGTGTTGAAATGGAAGCTATAATGGGAGTTAATGCTGCGTTAATAACTATTTATGATTTAAGCAAAATTGTAAATCCAAATCTTAAAATTGATGATGTTAAATTGTTAGTTAAAGAAGGTGGAAAAAGTGGACTATGGACTAATCCCGAAGGTTTGCCAAATTTTTTAAAAGAAATTTTTTAATTATGAAAATTATAGTTGAGTTATATGGCGCAACTAAAGATTTGAGTAGTAAAAATTTTTTAGAAATTGATATTAAAAATAACAGTACTATACAAGATGTAAAATTTGAAATTATCAAATTCATTGATAAAAAATTTGAAGGAAATAAAAATTTAAAACAAATTATAGAAAGTTCGGCATTTTGTTCTGAAAATGATAAAATAATTTCAGAAAATTATATTATTTCTAAAAGCCAAACTATTGGAATAATACCACCAATTGGAGGGGGCTAATGCTTCATACAAAAATAGTTGATTCAAAAAGAGGAAAAATAGACATTGTAAAAGCTGAAAAGTTTTTATCTTCTTCAAAATATGGAGCAATTATTTATTTTATTGGTACCGTTAGAAATTTAAATGAAAACAAAAAAGTTACAGGAATTACTTACGATTCTAAAGATTCATTGGTGCTAAAAAGCTTTGAGGAAATTTATAAAGATTCAGAAAAGAAGCTAAATATTAAAGATAAAGCAGTATTTATTGAGCATGTAAAAGGTTATGTATCGGTGGAGGAAAAAAGCATAATAATAGGAGTTGGTTGCAAACACCGCGTCGAAGCGTATCAATTATCTAGGTATATTATTGAAGAAATTAAAAAAAGAACACCTATATGGAAAAAAGAACACTATTCTAAAAATGATAGTGAATGGTTAAAAGGAGTTTCCATTCAACAAAATTAAAAATATAATATGAAAAAAGTAAAAAGTTCAGAAATTACACCTGAAAGAATTTATAAAAATAGAAGAAAATTTGTTCAAAATTTAGGTCTTGCTGCTGGATCTATGTTTATAGGTCAAAATTTTATAAATTTAGCTCAAGCATCTTCAAATTCTATAGAACAAGAAATTACTGAATATAGATATATAACTACTTATAATAATTACTACGAGTTCGGAACAAAGAAATCAGATCCTGTTGAAAATTCTCAAAATTTTAAAACAAAACCATGGAATATAACTATTGATGGAGAAGTAGAAAAACCTCTTAAACTTTCTGTAGATGAACTTAAAAATATGTTTCCGATAGAGGAAAGAATTTATAAATTAAGATGTGTGGAAGGTTGGTCAATGGTTATACCGTGGCTAGGTTTTCCACTTTATAAACTATTAGATAAAGTTTCCCCTACTAGTAAAGGCAAATTTGTAAAATTCATATCTGTACTTGATCCTGAACAAATGCCAGGACAAAGATATCCAATTTTAGATTGGCCATATAAAGAAGGTTTAAGAATTGATGAAGCAATGCATCCATTAACAATTTTAGTTACTGGATTGTATGGTAAAGAATTACCTAACCAAAATGGATCTCCATTAAGATTAATAGTGCCATGGAAATATGGATTTAAAAGTGCAAAAGCAATAGTAAATATAAAACTAGTAGACAAAATGCCAACATCTTCTTGGATGAAAGCTTCGCCAAATGAATATGGATTTTATTCAAATGTTAATCCAAGAGTAGATCATCCTAGATGGTCGCAGGCATCAGAAAGAGTAATAGGAGGTGGAATTATAAGCCCAAGAATACCTACCACAATGTTTAATGGATATGGAGATGAAGTTTCTCATCTTTATAAAAACATGGATTTAAAAAAATATTTTTGAGATTTATCTTTTGAGTAAATATTCAAAAATTATAGTTTTTTTTATTTGTTTATGGCCAATTTATTCTATTTCTTATTCAATCTTTGATAATTCATTAGGAGCAGAACCTGTAAAAAAAATAACTCATCATTTTGGTGAATGGACATTAATTTTCATTTGTTTAACTTTATCGATGAGTCCTTTAAAAAAAATTACTAATTCAAATATTTGGATAAAGTACAGAAGAATGTTGGGTTTATTTGTTTTTTTTTATGCAACAATACATATGTTTACTTATATTGGTTTAGATTACTGGTTTGATTGGAAACCAATAATAAACGATGTAATTAAAAAAAAATATATTTTTGTTGGTTTTTTAGCATGGTTATTATTAATTCCTTTGGCTGCAACTTCATCTCAAAAAATGATTAAACTTCTTAAAAAAAATTGGAAAAGAGTTCATCGTTTAATTTATATTATAGCTATATTTGGCATACTTCATTACATATGGTTGTCTAAAACTATATTTTTTGGTCCATTAATATATTTAATTATAATAATTATTTTACTTCTTTTTAGAATTAAGTTTAATAAATCATCTACTAAAGTCTGAGATTTTATCTATATCTTTAAAAATTTTTTTAGATCTGACTTCAATATAATTAGTGTTACTTTTAAGTCTTTTAACTATATATTTAGCTCCAATATCTCCTTTAATTTTTTTAAATTTATTTAGGACTTTAATATTAAAACCAATTGGATTTCCTATTTTTTTTTTATATTTAAGAACATGAACAATTTTATTTTTTTTTAAAATTGAATTGTGAATTTTATTAATAATTGAAGATTTTATAAATGGCATATCAGATTGAACAATTATAAATCCTTTATCTTTTTTTGATATTTTTTTAAGTCCAACTTTAATTGAAGAAGAAATTCCTAATCTAAATTTATTATTTATTACGAATATATTTTTTTTATTATTTTTTATTATTTTTTTTAATTCTTTGTTTTGATATCCAAGAACTATAATAATTTTTTTTACTTTGCTTTTGATTAATGCTATAAGTGAATGATTAATTAAAGGCTTATTTTTAAATTTTTTCATTAATTTGTTTTGACCATTTAACCTTTTTGATTGACCTGCAGCTAAAAGGATTGCCTTAATCATTTTTTATATGTTTCTGAAACTAATTGAGCTATAATTGATAAAGCTATTTCAGGTGCAGACTTACCACCTAACTTAATTCCAATAGGACCATGGATTAAATTGATTTGTTCTTGATTAAAACCTGCTTTTTTTAATCTTTGACATCTATTTTCATGTGTTTTCTTGCTGCCTAATGCTCCAATATAATAAAATTTTTTATTTAGTGCATATTGTAGTGCTGGATCATCTATTTTTGGATCATGTGTTAACGCTATTAATGCTGAATTTTCATTTGTATCTAATTCTTTAAAAGCTTCATCTGGCCATTTATTAATTATTTGCATATTTGGAAATCTTTGCTCGGAAGCAAAATAACCTCTTGGATCAATTATTGATATCTCAAAGTTTAAACTTTTTGCAAAATCTATAAGATATTGGGCTATATGAACTGCACCTACAATAATGACTTTGACTGGTCTTATATAAGTTTCAATAAATATTTCAGTGTTTTCGATTACGCCATTTTTTTTTGATTTAAAAAAAATTTGTATTTGTTTTTCGTAAACTTTAAATTCTTTACTTAATTCTTTTTCTGGTTGATAAATTTCACTTTCACCATTATTGAGATTAGTTACAATAGCAAATTCTTCTTTTGAAGTTTTTTTTTTTATTATTTCTTTAAGCAGAGACTGTTTCATTTAAAGGCAACTTAACATTAATACTATATTTTGGATCTTTTATTTGATGTTTTAATGCAGGAATGATTTCTTTATAAGCATCTATTAATCCATTTTTTGGCTCAGGTAATTGATGTTTTATATGTTTATGAAGTTTATCCAAATTGTAAGAAGGAATTGTTGGAAACATATGATGAACACAATGGTATTCCATTTTCCAATATAAAAAGCTTAATATTGGATTTAACACCATATCTCTTGTAGATAAACGAAGATCTTTAGTATTTCTTGCTAAGCCTGCATGTTGAGTAAATGCTACAAGCTTGTGTATAGTTTTTCCATAAAAATGTGGCAAAACAAAAAATAAAAGTGGTAACCATGATCCAATATAAATTGAAAATAAAATAACTGTTAACCAAATTAAAACATATATTCTAGAAATAAATATACATTTAGACTTTGCTTGAACTGGAATGCTATCTCTCATAACTTTGGTTTCAATACCTAATGCGTGTTTAATAACCTCAAAAATTATGTCATTTTTAATATAAAATAAGTTTGAGAAAGGAGTTATTTCAGATATTAGTTTGATTGGTGTTTTTTTTAAATCATTTTGATATTCTATCTCATGATCGTAAGGATTTTCAGTTGAATATGTGTTTCCATGATGAATAAAATGAGTATATCTCCATCTAGTGGGTTCAAAACAAGCCATATAACAGGAAATATAATAAAATATTTCATTAAATATATTTGTTTTAAATGCTGTTCTGTGTCCAGTTTCATGCCAAATGGCGTTTGCAAAAGAATAAATATTTCCATAAATAAGTATCCAAATTAAAGACCACCAAGTTCCCCAAGTATAAAATACTAAAAATCCTGTGGTTACTAATAAAAAAAAAAATATAAACACATGAACAAAAGCCTTTAAATCTGATTTTTTAGAAAGTTCTTTAAGAACATCTTTATTAACTTTGCATCTATAATATTTATTTAAATCTACTTCCATTAATTAATCTGCTCTAAATATACTGCAATTTCTCCACCGCAAGCAAGTCCAACCTCCCAGGCACTTTCATTTGAAACTTTAAATTCTATTTTTTTAAAAAGTTTGTTGTCTTTAATAATTTCAATGCATTCTCTAACAACGGCAGATTCCACACAACCTCCTGATACAGATCCTGAAAAATCACCTTTTTCATTAACTATCATTCTGCTTCCAATTTGGCGTGGAGAAGATCCCCATGTTTGAATTACTGTGGCTAATACTACTTTTTGATTTGCTTTAACCCAATCATTTGCTTCTTCTAAAATTTTTTCATCTAATGAATTTTTCATTTGATGAAATATAAATCTTACTTAGCAAGCTTCAACTGCTTTTTTTGCATGTGTAACAATTAAACTTGCTCTAAATTCTGCTGATGCATGTATATCTGAATTCATATCAGAACTGTTTAATGTCATTCCTTCTAAGGCTGTCGAAGAAAAACTAGATGATAAAACTTTTGATAAGTCTTTATCATTATAAACACAAGATTTAGCTCCTGTTATAGCAACATTTACTCCACTTTTATGTTTTGCTACGTATACTCCAACAACAGCATATCTAGAAGCAGGATTTGGATATTTTTGATAACTAGATTTTTCAGGAATTTTAAATTCTACAGCTTCAATTAATTCACCTTTTTTCAAAGCTGTTTCAAACATTCCTTTAAAAAATTTTGAAGATTCTATTTTTCTTTCATTGGTATGAATTATGGCATCTAAAGCTATACATGCAGATGGATAATCTGCTGATGGATCATTGTTTGCAATTGAACCTCCTATAGTTCCTCTATTTCTAACTTGAGGGTCTCCTATACCTTCAGCTAATGAAGCAAGAGATGGTATTTTTTTTTTTATTTCTTTTGAATTAGCAACTTCCGAATGTGTTGTAATTGATCCTATTATTACTGATTTGCTAGCTACTTTTATTCCAGCTAATTTTTTTATTCTTTTAATGTCAATAATATCTTTATAAGTAGCTAAACCTAATTTCATAGATGGAATAGTTGTCATGCCTCCCGCTAAAAAAGCTGAATTAGTTGAAGATAGCTTTGAAGCTTCCTTACTATCTTTTGCGCAATGATAATTAAAATTTTTCATAATGATCTTCCTTTATGCTGCTTTTGAGTTAGATTTTTTTAAATTTTTACAAGCTTTCCAAACTTTCTCAGCAGTAGCTGGCATTTGAATTTCTTGTCCATCCAAAGCATTTATTACAGCATTCATAACTGTAGGCGGTGCAGCAATAGCACCTGCTTCTCCACAACCTTTTACTCCTAAAGGATTTGTTGTCGCTTTAGTACAAGTAAATCCTAAATTAAAATTTGGTAAATTATCAGCTCTTGGCATTGTATAGTCCATATAAGAAGCAGTAATAAGTTGACCTGTTTCATCATATTCTGCATTTTCAGTTAAAGCCTGACCTACTCCTTGAGCAATTCCTCCATGAACTTGTCCTTCAACAATTATAGGATTAACAATTGTTCCAAAATCATCAACAGCTGTATATTTATCAAGTTTCACATCACCTGTCTCAGGATCAATTTCCACTTCAGCTATATGAGAGCCAGCAGGAAAAGAAAAATTAGCAGGATCAAAAAATGCTGACTCCTTTAATCCCGGCTCTTCACCTTCTGGTAAAGGTGATTTAACTTCATCTCTAACACCAGGTAAATAACAAGCAAAAGCTACCTCTCCTATTGTTTTTTTTTTATTTGATTTTGCAACTACAAATTCACCATCTTTAAATTCAACATCTTCTGGGCTTGCCTCTAACATTTTTGCAGCTACTCTTTTTCCTTTTTCAACTATTTTTTTACATGCATTTACTATTGCTATTCCTCCAACTGTTAAAGATCTAGAACCATATGTTCCCATTCCAAAAGTACCTTTGTCAGTATCACCATGAACTATATCAACATTTTCAATTGGTACTCCAAGCTCGTCTGCTGCAATTTGTGCAAAAGTTGTTTGATGACTTTGTCCATGACTATGTGAACCTGTATAAACAGTCACCTGCCCAGTAGGATTAAATCTTACTTCTGCGGACTCCCACAAACCTACACCACAACCAAGCATCATAACTACAGGAGAAGGTGCTATACCGCATGCTTCAAAATACGTTGTTACTCCTATGCCTCTAAGTTTTCCTCTTTTTTCTGAGTCTTTTTTTCTAGAAGCAAATCCATCGTAATCTGACATCTGCTTTGCTTTTTCTAAACCTGCAAAATAATCTCCTGAATCAACTTGGTGAACTAGTGTTTGTTTAAAAGGAAATTCTGTTGGAAAATTTTTCTTTCTTATCTCTATTGGATCAATTCCTAATTCTATAGCTGCTTTATCTACAAGTCTTTCAATTGTATATGTTGCTTCGGGCCTACCTGCTCCTCTATAAGCATCAACTGGCGCTGTATTTGTATAAACTGCCTTTACATTTGAATAAGCTGCTGGCATAACATAAACACCAGTTGCACATGGTCCAAACAAATATGTTGGTGTCACTGTTCCAAAAACTCTAGCATAAGCACCTAAGTTTGCAATTGTTTCGTTTTTAAAACCTAAAAATTTTCCTTCATTAGTTACAGCTAACTCGGCATGTGTTACATGGTCTCTTCCGTGTGTATCTGTTAAAAATGATTCTGTTCTTTCTGCTACCCATTTAATTGGTCTTTCTATTTTTTTAGAAGCCCAACTACATACTATTTCTTCGTTATAAAGATTTATTTTTGATCCAAATCCACCTCCTACATCTGGAGCAACGACTCTTAACTTGTGTTCAGGTGCCACGCCTCCAAACGCTGACATTATTAATCGCGACAAATGTGGATTTTGACTTGTAGTATAACAAGTAATTTCTTCAGATGCAGTATTATAGTCAATTACACACGCTCTTGGTTCCATTGCATTTGGAACAAGACGATTATTTGTTATGTCTAATTTTATAATCTTATCTGCTTTTTCAAATGCTTCTTTAACTTTTTGTCTATCTCCTAACAGCCAATCATAACATAAATTTTTATCTATCCCTTCATGAATTGTTTCGCTATTCATTGTTTCAGATAAATTTGTAATAGCTTTTAAAACTTTATAATCTATTTTTACAAGCTCAGATGCAGCTCTTGCTTCTTCTAAACTTTCAGCAAATATCACTGCTATTGGATCACCTACAAAATTTACATTATCTTTTGCTAATGGAGGATTTGGAGGACATTTCATCTCTGATCCATCTTCACTTCTAATTGCCCAACCAGCAATTAATCCACCAATTTTATCATTTGCAATATGTTCACCAGTTAAAATATCAACAACTCCTGAGGCTTTTAAAGCTTTTGATGTATCAATCTTTTTTATTTTCGCTCTTGCATGAGGAGATCTTACAAAATAAGCATAAGTTTGATTTGCAATATTTATATCAGCAGTATATCTGCCTTTGCCAGTTAAAAATCTTTTATCTTCTTTTCTTTCTACTCTTGATCCAACCAAACTTGCCATTTTTTAACCTTTCTTTTTCATTCACATTTTTGTTGCAGCTTCTTTAACTGCAGCAACAATATTTTGATATCCAGTGCATCTGCAAATATTTCCTTCTAACCAATCTCTAATTTCTTGTTCAGAAGGATTTTTATTATTTTGTAATAAATTTATTGCGCTCATAACCATTCCTGGAGTGCAAAAACCACATTGCAAACCATGCATTTTTTTAAAAGCTTCCTGCATTGGATGCATTTTGCCGTTTGTAACTAGTCCTTCTATTGTAGTAATTTTTGAACCATCTAAATCAATAGCAAAAGCTGTACAACTTTTTAATGATTTTCCATCTACATGAACTACGCAAGCTCCGCATTGGCTTGTATCACATCCTACGTGTGTACCTGTTAAATTAAGATGATCTCTAAGAAAAGTAGAAAGTATAGTATTATCTTCAATCTCTTTTTGAATTTTTTTTCCGTTTACTTCTACAGTTATTTTTTTCATAAACGTGTCCCACCTCGCTATGTCAAAATTATATCTTCAACTTAATTAAACCATTGAATTTATTTCAAAACAAGTGAAATAAATTTCTACTATTACGAGAAGTTTTTAAATAAAAAATAAGCAATTACTGCAATTGTTAAAGCTATTACAAAGTTTAATTTAATGTTTTTTTTTAATCCTTTGTTAATTTTTTCATTTTTTTGTTCAATTAAAGAATCTTTGTTTTCTATAATTTGCTCAGAAACTAAATCAGAAAATTTACCAAAAAAAATATCTGCCATTTTTTTTGCTGTCATATCAATTAATCTTGATCCTACTTGAGCTATTTTACCACCAACGTTAGCATTTACTTCATAAATCAATTTTGTTCCTCCGTTGCTATTTTCAAGTTTTACTTTTGCTGATCCAGATGCAAATCCTACTGGTGAATTTCCTGAACCTTCTATTGTATAACTATTCGGAGCGTCTACATTTTTTATTTCAATTTCTCCTGTAAAACTTGCATTAAACGGTCCAATTTTGTTTGTTGCCGTTGCTGTAAATTCAGTATTAGAATTTTTTTTGAATTCTTCGCACCCAGGTATAGATTGTTTTAATATTTCTGGATTATTTAAAGCTTCCCAAACTTTTTGTTTTTCTAAGTTTATTTGATATGATCCTGAAAGTTTCATATATGAAATAAAACTTTAACATAAAAAAAAATGGATGATAATACTAAAAAGGATTTACAATCAGCAGCTTTTGAAAGATTAATTGATCATCTTCAAAAAAGAAAAGATGTGCAGAATATTGATTTGATGAATTTAGCAGGTTTTTGCAGAAATTGTTTATCAAAATGGTACCGAGAAGAAGCTGAAAAAAAAGGTATAAAAATAAGCGATCCTGAAGCAAGAAAACATGTTTATGGAATGCCTTATGCAGAGTGGAAAGAAAAATATCAAAAATAATTTCTTTCAGTGATAAAATTTCTACCTTTAATATTTATTTTACTGTGGTCTTCAGCTTTTATAACAACAAAACCAATAGTTGACCATAGTGATCCTTTTACAGCTTTAAGTTTTAGATTTTTAATTGTTGCAATAGGCTTTTATTTATTTTCTTTATTTTCAAAACAAAAAATCTTTGTAAGTGTGAAAAGTCTTTTGCCATCTATTTCTACTGGAGTATTGTTTCATGGTTTTTATCTTGGTGGTGTATTTTACTCAATTTCAATTGGTCTTCCTACAGGAATTGCTGCTTTAATTGTTACACTCCAGCCAGTACTTACAAATGCATTAGCTGGTCCTGTATTAAACGAAAAAATTACATTAAATAAATGGATAGGAGTCTTGCTGGGATTTGTAGGAGCAACTTTAGTTATAGGTTTTGATATAGGTAAAACTTTACCATTATTTGGTATTATAGCTGTTCTTGTCTCTTTAATTTCTGTTACTTCAGCAACTCTTTGGCAAAAAAAAATAAGTAACGATTTACCATTATCTGTAAGTAATATGTATCAAGCAATTGGAGGTTTTCTATTTCATTTGGTAGTAATTGTTTTTTTTATTCAAAAACCTTTTATAGATTTTTCAACAACTTTTATAATTGCCATGAGCCATCAAATATTATTAGTTTCTTTTGGTGCTTTTACTATCTTAATGTTTTTAATAAAAAAAAACTCAGCAAGTAAAACTGTTTCTGTTTTTTTTCTAATACCTCCTACCTCAGCGCTTATGGCTTGGTTATTTCTTGAAGAAAATTTAAACAATATTGATATATTTGGATTTTTTATTGCTACTCTTGGAGTTTATATTGCAACTAGAGAAAAAAATTAAATTTTATTTTTCTTTTAATCTAGGAAACAATTCTACAAAATTACAAGGTTTATGCTTTATATCTAATTGATGCACTAATATTTTATCCCATGCATCAGTTACACCTCCGGATGATCCTGGTAATGCAAATATATATTTACCATTAGCGAGTACTGCACATGCTCTAGATTGTATCGAGGAAGTTCCAACAGTTTTTAAACTAACATTTCTAAATACTTCTCCAAAACCTGGTATATGTTTATCTGCTATATCTTCTAAAGCCTCAGGTGTTATATCTCTTCCAGTTAGTCCTGTTCCGCCAGTTGTGATTATTACATCAATCTTTTTTTTTTTAGTCCAGTTTTTTAATATTTTTTTAATTGCTTTTTTGCTGTCTTTACAAATTTTCCTATCAACTAAATTATGTTTTGCCTTAGCTATTTTTTGTACTAGAATATTTCCTGATTTATCAGTTTTTAAAGTTCTTGTATCGGTAACAGTTAATAATGCTATATTTACTCTCATAAAATTTTAAATGATTATATTATCAATTTTATTTTTTGTAACTGCTATATTATATGCCAGTGTTGGTTTTGGAGGTGGATCTACTTATCTTGCGCTATTATTAATATGGGAAGTTCCTTATTATATTTTTCCAGTTATAGCTTTAGTTTGTAATATATTTGTAGTATCAGGAAACTGCTTTAATTATATTAGAGCTGGTAATCTTAAAACAAGTTTACTGATTCCTTATTTAATTAGTTCTATTCCACTTGCATATATTGGAGGATCTATTGAAATTGATAAAAGTTTTTTTGAAATACTTCTTTTTATAGTTTTAACTATTGCCGGAACTTTGTTGTTATTTAATTTTAAATCTTATGAAGATAATAAAGAAAATTATAATAAAATACCTTTAATAATTTCTTTTATGATTGGAGGATTATTAGGATTTGTTTCGGGTGTGGTTGGTATAGGTGGAGGTATATTTTTAAGTCCAATTCTTTTTTTATTTAAAGCAGGAAAGCCAAAACATATAATTACCTCAGCATCTGTATTTATTTTAATTAATTCTATATTTGGTTTGCTTGGGCAATTAACAAAAAATGATGTTTTTATTGAAGTTTCGAATTATTGGTATTTATTGTTTGCTGTAATTATCGGAGGTCAAATTGGAAATTTTTTAAATTTAAAAATTTTTTCATCAAGAATATTAGCGCTAATAACTTCTGGATTGGTATTATTTGTTGCAACTAGAATTGGAATTAAGTTATTTTTTTAATTTATTAAACTGATCTAACATTTTCTTTTATAGAATGTCTAACAAAGTAGAACCCAATCACTACAGCAACCAATGCTAACAATACTTTAATTGTAATTAATTCTTTTAAAAAAATATAACCAAGAATTACTCCAAATATTGGAATTAAATATGCGACTTGAGCTTGAAAAACTAATCCATTTTTTTTCAATATTTGAAATCTTAATAGCCAAGCAATTCCTGTTGGAAAAATACCTAAATATATAAGTGATATCGTAGAGTCTAATCTTGGACTCAAATTCCATGGCTGCTCAACAAATAAGGCTATTGGAAAAGAAATCAAAGCACCCCATATTAAAATTGATGCTGTTACATTTTCATTTTTTTTCTCACTAATTTTTAAAGTTAATAATCCTCCTATTACGTAAAATGTTGAGCCAAATAAAATCATTAAAGCGTAAATAAAGTTATCATTATTAATTAAAATATTTTCTGAAAATAATAAAATAATTCCAAAAAAACCTATAAGAACTCCTAAAATTTTTGTTAAATTCATTTTTTCATACTTAGTAAAAAAATGAGCAATCAAAGTTGCACTTAAAGGTGTTGAAGCCATTAATATTGCTGCTAAATTACTTTGAACTTTTTGAACTCCGTAAGCTATTAAGAAAAAAGGAATTACTAAATTTATTATCCCGATCGATGCAAACCAAAGCCAGTCTTTTGAAAAAGCTTCAATTTTAATTTTTTTATAAATACAGAGAAAAATTACTGGTACAGCTCCAAATAAAATTCTAAAAAAAGCAATTGTTAAAGGTTCGTATGAATAAGTTGCAATTTTTATATTAAAAAAAGCGGAAGCCCATATAAGCGCAAGCACAGATAATAATATATAATCAAATGATTTTGGAGTTTTCATTCCACTATATCCTTAATTTCTCCATTTGAAATTTTACATAAATCATCAAAATTTATCTTAAAGATACAATGTGGATGTCCTGCAGCTGCATAAATATTTATAAATCTAGATAGTGATTGGTCAATATAAACTCTAATTTTTTTTAAATGTCCTATTGGAGATACTCCTCCAATAGTAAATCCTGTTATTTCTTTTACTTGATCTGCATTTGCCATGCTAACATCTTTTTGATTTAAAATTTTTTTTAATTTATTTAAAGAGCACCTCTTATCACCCGCAACTAAGCATAACAAGAACGAGTTTTCTGTTCTAAATAAAAGACTTTTTACAATTGATCCTACTTCTGTATTAAGACTATTGGCAGCGTCTCTTGCTGTACGAGCTGTAGTTTCTAAAACAATCACTTTTAAATTAGTATTTAGTCTTTGAAGCTCATCTCTAACTCTTTTGACTGGCTCTTTATTTAAAACATCGTTCATAAAATTAAATAAATTTTTTTAATTCAACTAATAATTGACACTTAATTAAGTAAAAATGCAATAATTTGCTATATTTTTTATAATTATTTTAGTACTTATGTTAAAATCGCATAGCAGTTATCGATTAATATTAAGTTTTTATTATAATTTTTTTTGGTATTTAAAAGTACAAATTATAGGAATTTATGAGCTCAAGAGATGTTATAAAATTAATTAAAGATAAAGATATTGAATATATTGATCTAAGATTTACTGATCCTAGAGGTAAACTTCAACACTTAACATTAGATAAAACTATTGTAGATGAAGAAATGTTAAATGAAGGAGTTTTTTTTGATGGTTCTTCTATTGCTGGATGGAAAGCAATTAACGAGTCTGATATGATTTTAAAACCTGATTTAAGTAGAAAAGTTATTGATCCCTATACTTCACATAATACATTAATTTTATTTTGTGATATTTTAGATGCAGTTAAAAAAGATCCTTATGAAAGAGATCCTAGAGGAATAGCAAAAAAAGCTGAGGCATATTTGAAAAAAACAGGAATTGGCGATAAGGCATATTTTGGACCTGAACCAGAATTTTTTGTATTCGATGATGTTCGTATAAAAAATGATATGAATGAAACTAGTTTTTCTATTGATAGTACAGAAGGTCCTTATAATTCTGGAAAAAATTATGATAATGGTAATATGGGTCATAGACCAGGAATAAAAGGTGGATATTTTCCAGTTCCTCCAGTTGATAGTGCACAAGATATGAGAGGAGAATATTTAAAAGGTCTTAGGGAAGTGGGTATTACTGTTGAAAAACATCATCATGAAGTTGCTCCAAGTCAACATGAGCTAGGAATGTTATTTAGTACACTAGTAAACCAAGCTGACAATGTTCAGTTATACAAATATGTAGTTCAAATGGTTTCTCATTCTTTTGGAAAAACAGCAACTTTTATGCCAAAGCCGGTTAAAGGCGACAACGGTTCAGGAATGCATACACATCAATCAATTTGGAAAGGTAAAATACCAGTATTTTCAGGAAATAAATATTCAGGTTTGTCTCAAACTGCTCTTTATTACATTGGTGGAATTTTAAAACATGCAAAAGCAATTAATGCATTTTCTAATGCAACAACAAATAGTTATAAAAGACTAATACCTGGTTTCGAAGCACCTGTTTTGCTAGCTTACTCTGCTAGAAATAGATCGGCTTCTTGTAGAATTCCAATAACACTTAGTAAAAAAGGTGCTAGATGTGAAATAAGATTTCCTGATGCTTCAGGCAATCCTTATTTAACTTTTGCATCTATGTTAATGGCAGGTTTAGATGGAGTTAAAAACAAAATTGATCCTGGTAAGTCTTTTGATAAAGATCTGTATTCTTTATCAGAGAAAGAAGTAAAAAAAGTTCCAACAGTTTGTGGATCTTTAAGAGAAGCTATGGAAAATTTAGATAAGGATAGAGATTTTTTAAAACACGGCAATGTATTTACCGATGATCAAATAGACGCTTATATAGCATTGAAGTTTGAAGAAATTCACAACTTTGAACATACACCTCATCCTATTGAATTTGATATGTATTATAGTTGTTAAATAATCTTATTGTCTTTTAGAAGCTACTTTATTTTTTCCTGATCCTTTTTTTACAACATAATTAAGGGTACCATTAGCCCCAGCAGATACAGGTTTAATTAATTTTCTAAAAAATGTTTCTCTTTTCTTTTTTTCATTTTCAGATTTAATTATATTTTTATGTTCAAATTTATTCATTAATTAGATATATCAAAGATATGCAAATTATGCAATCCAGATATGCAATAAACAAACGTTATATTTTAAATGATTCTCCACAACCACAACGCTCGGTTTCATTGGGGTTTTTAAATACAAAAGAAGATGAAAATTGATCTTTTTTGTAATCCATTTCAGTTCCAAGTAAGTAGATTATCGCACCCGCATCTATTAACACTTTAACTCCTTTATCTTCAATAATTTCATCATTTGGTTGTATTTCTTTTGCATATTCCAAAATATAAGACATCCCAGCACATCCTCCAGATTTGACTCCTACTCTTACTCCTACAGAATTTTTTTCTGCATTAGACATAATTTCCTTTATCCTGATTGCAGCGTTATCACTCAATTTAATAATTTGTTTACTCATAAATTTAATTCCAATTTTGCAGATTCTGACATCATTGATTTATCCCACGGTGGTTCCCACACTAATTTTAAATCAACATCTTTTACTTCTTTTATTTCTTTAATACTATTTTTTACTTCATTCGGCAAACTTTCAGCAACAGGACAGTTTGGAGTTGTTAATGTCATATTTATTTTAACATTATTTTTATCATCAATTATAATATCATAGATTAATCCTAATTCATAAATATTTACTGGTATTTCTGGATCATAGATTTTTTTTATTTCAGCAATAACTTTATCTTTTAATTCCATTATACTTCCAAATTTTCAGTGTTAATTTCATTTTGCGACTTGTCTATAGCAGATGTCAATGTGTGCCACGATAAAGTTGCACATTTAACTCTCATTGGATATTGTTTTACTCCTGACAGGCACATTAATTTAGTTTTTTCATCTTCTTTTAAAAGTTTTGTTACAATTTCATCTTTTTCTTTAATCATTTCTAAAAAATCATTTACAATTTCTTTTACTTCTTTTTCTTCTTTTCCTTTTACTAAATCGGTCATTATTGATGCTGAAGCCATTGAAATTGCACAACCTTGGCCTTCAAATGAAATATCTTCTACTTTTTTATTTTCATTTAATTTCAAATAAATATGTACTTTGTCTCCACATAATGGGTTGTATCCTTTAGCGTCTTTATTAAAGTTTTCTGTTTTTCTTAAATTTCTAGGATTTTTTCCATGGTCTAGAATTATTTCTTGATAAAGTTCTTTTACGTTCATTTTAATTCAAATATTTTTTTACACTTATTAATTGATGAATTTAGTTTATCAAGATCATCTTTTGTATTATAAACACCTAATGATGCTCTTGCTGATGCAGTTATACCAATTTTTTCATGTAATATCTGACAACAGTGGTGACCAGCTCTAATCGCAACACCATCTTCATCTAAAATAGTTGCTATGTCATGCGGATGTATTCCATCTATAGTAAAGGATAAAACTGATCCTTTGTCTTTTGGATTTCCAATTAATTTAACAGAATTATTTTTTCTCAATAATTCCTGACCATATTCAATAAGTTCTTTTTCATGTTTAATAATATTGTTCATTCCTATTTTATTTAAAAATTTAATAGATTCATTGAATGCTATAACTTGTGCTGTTGCCATTGTTCCAGCTTCATATTTGTTTGGCAAATCACCATAGGTAATATTTTCTTTTTTTACTTCTCCTATCATTCCTCCGCCACCTTGATATGGTGGTAATTCCTCTAGCCATTTTTTTTTTGCATAAAGAATACCTAAACCTGTGGGTCCATACATCTTGTGACAAGAAATAGCATAAAAATCACAATTTAAATCTTGCATATCTAATTTTAAATGTGGAGCTCCTTGACACCCGTCTACAAGGACAGGTATTCCTTTAGAGTGAGCAAAATTTATTATTTCTTTAATTGGTAAAATAGCACCAGTAACGTTTGATAAATGGGTTACTCCAATAATTTTTGTTCTGGGTGTAATTTTTTTTTCTATACTTTCTAAAGTAACTTCTCCATCTTCGTTTATTTCAGCAAACTCTATTTTAATACCTTTTGACTTTCTTAAATAATGCCAGGGAACATAGTTTGAATGATGTTCAAGCTCAGTTAATAGCACTTCATCTCCCTCATTCAAATGATTTTGTCCATAAGTGCTTGCTACTAAATTTATCGCCTCGGTAGCTCCTTTGGTAAAAACAATTTCATTTGCATCTTTTGCATTAATAAAATTTTTAACTGATGTTCTAGTATTTTCATATAAATTTGTTGCTGCAACCGCAAGATAATGAACACTTCTTCCTACGTTAGAAAATTCTTTAGTATAAAAATCATAAATTCTATCGACAACTACTCTTGGTTTTTGAGAAGAATTAGCACTATCTAAATAAACAAGATCATTATTATGAATTTTATTATCAAATATAGGAAACTCTTTTTTTATATTATTAATATTCATTGTTTTAAGCTCATAATGTTTTTTATTAAGTTTTTAATTTCAGAGTCTGTAATTTTTTCAACTACATCCAAAAGAAAACCATTAATTAAAAGTTTTTTTGCTTCTTGATAATTTAATCCTCTAGACATTAAATAAAATATTGAATCTTCATTTAAACTTCCAGATGCTGAGCCATGGGAACATTTAACGTCATCAGCATAAATTTCTAGTTCTGGCTTGGCATTAAATTCCGTATTGTCATTTAATAAAATAGCTTTGCTTAATTGATAACCGTCTGTTTTTTGAGCTTTCGAATCAACAAAAATTTTTCCTTGATAAACTGCTTTTGATTTATCTTCTAAAACACCTTTAA
>CACLLR010000012.1 GCA_902607805.1 uncultured Pelagibacteraceae bacterium | reverse complement strand
AAACTTTATTATCAAAGTTTGGGAAGATTATTTAAAAGATTCTAAAATCATATTCATTGACTCAAAGACCAGGTTACAAGAATATTCTTTAAAAAAATATAAATCTTTGCCAATATATAAATTGATTTCTAACACTGGACCAAGACACAAACCTAATTTTAAAGTTGCAGTGAGACTTGAAAACTCTAAGTATATTTATGCAAATGGAGCGTCTATTAAAAATGCTGAGCAAGATGCGGCAAAAAAGTTTTTAGAATCAATTAAAATATGAATTGGCAGGATAAAGGTTATTTAATTTCTCATAATAAATATAATGAAAATTCTTCAATAGCTGAATTTTATACTGAAAATTATGGTAAAACTTCTGGAATTATTTTTGGCTCTTCATCAAAAAAAATTAAAAATTACTTACTAATTGGTAACAAATTCCATATTAACTATAACTCGAAAAATGAAACTAGAGTAGGTAACTTTAAAATTGAAATAGAAAAAATCAATACTCCTTATTTTATGGATAATGAAAAAAAATTATCTTGTATAATTTATGCAATGAATTTAATTAAATTACTTACCGTTGAAAATCAAAAAAATAAAAATATTTATGATCAGCTTATTGATTTTTTTAAATTTTTGACTGATGATATTTGGATTAAAAAATTTATATATTGGGAACTTGAAATTTTAAAAAACATTGGTTATGACATTAACTTTGAAGATTATGTATCAACTAAAATTATAAATGGTAGCGAAGTATATATTTCAAACTCTTCATTCAATAAAAAAATTGTACCAAATTTCTTGATAAAAAAAAATTCACTTAATGTAAAAAAAGATGAATTGCTTTTAGGATTAAATTTAGTAGGAGATTATTTAGATAAAACTGTTTTAAAGCCAAACAATATAAATTTTCCTATATCAAGAAAAAAATTTGTAAATTTAGTTATTTAAATTTTATTAGCAATTTTATCTGCAAAGTAAGTAACAATTGCATTTGCCCCAGATCTTTTAAATGATACTAATGACTCTATAATTGATTTATTATCTATTATTCCTTTTTTAATTCCATTTTGAATTAAACTATATTCACCAGATACTTGATAAGCAAACACTGGTATTTTAAAATTATCTTTTATCAATCTAATTATATCTAAATAAGGTAAGCCTGGCTTAACCATTACCATGTCGGCCCCTTCTTTTATGTCTAAAGCCACTTCTCTAATAGCTTCTTTGCTATTATAAAAATCCATTTGATAAGTTTTTTTGTCTCCTTTTAGTAAATTTTTTGATCCAACAGCATTTCTAAAAGGACCATAAAAACTTGAAGCATATTTTACTGCATAAGATAAAATTTGAGTATTTTTTAAATTATTTTTATCTAAAGACTTTCTAATTTCACCAACTCTACCATCCATCATATCAGATGGTGCGATAACATCGCATCCCAATTGTGCTTGTAATATTGATTGTTGAATTAATATTTTTATTGTTTCATCGTTTAAAATTTGGTTTTTTTTTAATATTCCATCATGTCCATGCGAAGTATATGGGTCTAAAGCAACATCACACATAATTCCAATTTCATTTTTATATTTTTTTTTAATAAATTTAATTGCTTTACAAACAAGATTGTTTTCATTTAATGACTCAGATCCTTTTTTATCTTTTAGTTTTGTGTGAGTATTTGGAAAAAGTGCAATCATTGGTATTTTATTATTTAAGGCTCGATCAATTATATTTGATAAATTGTCTATGCTATATCTATAAACATCTGGCATATTTTTAATTGATTGTTTTTTTCTAATTCCTTCTGTTAAAAATATTGGTAAAATTAAGTCATTGGCTGATAATTCATTTTCTCTTATTAGTCTTCTAGACCAATCAGTTTTTCTATTCCTTCTAAGTCTTAAATTTGGATATTTTCCAGTGATAATCATTCTCAACAATTTTTTATATATGCGACAATAGTTATATATAATATAATAGTCTATAGGTTATTAGTAAAATATTTATGTCGCTATCAAATAATGACTTTCAAAAACAAGAATTAAGTTTTGATATTATTAAACTTAGAGAAGCTTGTGATCAAGTTTTAAAAATAAAAGGTTTTGATACAAGCTTAGGAATACCTCATTTTGCAGGAATATCTCTTAATCAAATTCCAGGAGATCCTGAATCTATTAAGGGAAATAAAGTAAGAGGTGTCTATTGGACAAAACCTGATTCATCAGGAAAAGAAGTTTCAAGAGATGTAACTATAGATGAGTCTAAATATACTGAATTTGTTGAAGATTACAAAAATACTTATTTTAAGATAGTTTATGAAGAACTTTCCAAGAAATACAAGTTAGGAAGAGTTAGGCTATTATTAAAGGAACCAAGGTCTACTTTAAGTTGGCATAGGGATCCAGAACCAAGACTTCATATCCCAATATATACAAACCCTGGCGCCATAATGGTTATTGATAAATCAGCCAAGCATATGCCAGCAGACGGATCAGTTTGGGTTACAAATAATTTAAAATATCACAATGCTTTTAATGGAGGAGAAGAAAATAGAGTTCATTTAGTTGCATGTGTTTTGGACTATAAATTTAATTAATTTTAGTCTATAAATTTAATTAAGTTGAAAAAGATTTTTATTGCATCTGATCACGCAGGCTATAATTTAAAAAATAGCATTATTTCAAAATTTAAAAAAATACAACAAATTGTTGATTTAGGCCCATATAATAAAGACTCAGTTGATTATCCTGATTTTGCAAAAAAACTATCAAAAAAAATTGCTACTAACAAAGGAAGTTTTGGTATTCTTGTTTGTGGATCAGGAATGGGAATGTCTATATCTGCAAATAAAACCAAAAATATACGAGCAGCATTATGTTACAGTGTAAAAAACACTAAATTATCTCGATTGCATAACAATGCAAACATCATTACATTAGGAGAAAGATTGATTGATAAAAATAAAGCATTCAGTCTTATAAAAATTTTCTTAAGTACAAAATTTGAAGGCGGTAGACACTTAAGAAGAATTAAAAAATTTTAATTATGTCTAGTGAAAACAAATATTTAAACGAACAATATAAAGGATTTTTTGAAGACAGTTTATCTAAAGCTGACCCAGAATTGTATAAAGCTATTAATGATGAATTAAGAAGACAACAAGAGCATATTGAATTAATTGCTTCGGAAAATATAGTTTCACAAGCAGTATTAGAAGCCCAAGGATCAGTTTTAACAAATAAATATGCAGAAGGTTATTCAGGAAAAAGATATTATAATGGATGTGAACATGTAGATGTTGCTGAAAATTTAGCAAATGAAAGATTAAAAAAATTATTTAATTGCAAATATGCAAATGTACAACCTCACTCTGGAGCTCAAGCTAATGGTGCAACTTTTTTAGCTTTATTAAACCCTGGTGATACTTTTATGGGTATGAGTTTAAATTCTGGAGGTCATATAACACATGGATTAAAAATATCTATGTCAGGTAAGTGGTTTAATGCAATAGGTTACGATGTTGATAAAGATTCAGAGCTAATAGATTATGATAACGTTGAGAAGATTGCAGTACAAAGTAAACCGAAACTTATAATAGCTGGAGGAAGTGCATATTCTAGAGTCATAGATTTTAAAAGATTTAGAGATATTGCAGATAAAGTAGGAGCATATCTTATGGTTGATATGGCACATTTTTCTGGCCTTGTAGCTGGGAAAGCATATCCAAATCCATGTGACCATGCTCATGTTGTAACCTCAACGACTCACAAAGTTTTTAGAAGTGCAAGAGGAGGAGTTATTTTAACAAACGACGAAGATATATCTAAGAAAATTAACTCTGCTGTTTTTCCAGGTTATCAGGGTGGTCCTTTGATGCATATTATTGCAGCTAAAGCAGCTGGATTTCTCGAAGCACTTAAACCTGAATTTAAGGATTATATTAAATCAGTTTTATCTAATGCAAAAATTCTATCAGAGACATTAAAAAATAATGGTTTTAAAATTTATTCTGGAGGCACAGATACACATTTAATGTTAGTTGACTTAAGACCTTTTAATGTAAAAGGAAATGTAGCTGCAGAAAGTTTGTCAAAAGCAAATATCACTTGTAATAAAAATGGTATACCTTTTGACTCAGAAAGCCCAATGATTACTTCTGGAATAAGATTAGGTTCTCAAGCCGCTACCACAAGAGGATTTGGACTTAAAGAATTTGAAATTGTTGGCAACTTAATAACCAAATTAATAAAAGGTCTTTCAATAAACACTAAAGATAATAGTAAAATAGAAGATGAAGTTAGAAAAGAAGTTGTAGAATTATGTTCAAAATTTCCTATATATAAACACTTAAGGTAATTATAAATTTATGATTTGTCCAATATGCAAAAAGGGTGAAACTTCAGTAGTTGACTCTAGACCTACTGAGGACGGAACATCAATAAGAAGACGAAGATTGTGTGTATGTGGTGAAAGATTTACAACTTTTGAAAGAGTTCAATTTAGAGAACTTATGGTTGTTAAAAAAAATGGAAGAAAATCTCCATTTGACAGAGAAAAGTTATCTAAATCTATATATATAGCTCTTAAAAAACGACCTATAGATACAGATACAGTAGAAAAATTTATAACAAACATTTCTAGAAATTTAGAAGAACTTGGACAAAGTGAAATATCATCAAATACTATAGGAACTTTAGTAATGGATGGATTAAAAGATTTAGACCCTGTTGCTTATGTTAGATTTGCTTCTGTATACAGAAATTTTAGAGAAGAAAAAGATTTTATTCAATTTGTAGACAAAATTGATGTTGCTAAAAAAAGATAATTTTAATTCTACTGATAAAAAATATATGAAACTTGCTATTAATTTAGCAAGAAATCAAAAAGGTTTTACTGGATCCAATCCTTCAGTTGGTTGTGTTATTGTAAAAAATAGAAAAATAATTTCTTATGGAGTTACAAATATTAATGGTAGACCTCATGCTGAAACTATAGCTTTAATAAAAAATAAAAAAAAAAACAATGGTTCAACAATGTTTTTAACTTTAGAACCATGTTCGCATTATGGAAAAACATCTCCGTGTACAAATGCAATAATAAAATCAAAAATTAAAAAAGTAGTTTATTCAATTGAGGATTACGATTCTAGAACTTTTAATAAGTCAAAAAAAATTTTAAAATCAAAAAAAATAAATACCAAATCTGGTTTGTTAAATAAAGAAGTAAAAAATTTTTATAAAAATTATAATTATACAAAAAAAAACAAATTTCCTTATGTTATTGGAAAACTTGCATGCTCTTCAAATTTTTTTATTTTGAATAATAACTCAGCTATTACAAACGAACATTCTAGAAAAATTTCTCATTTATTAAGATCTCAAAATCAAGGTATTTTAACATCTTATAAAACAGTAAATTCAGATAATCCTAAATTAAATTGTAGATTAAATGGATTGGAAAAATTTTCACCTAAAATTTTAGTATTAGATAGAGATTTAAAAATAAACTTAAAATCATTCATTGTTAAAAATTCTAAAAAAAATAAAACCATTATCTTTCACAATTCATCAAATTCTTTTAAAATAAATAATCTTAAAAAAAATGGTATCAAATTAATAAATTTAAAAGTTGAAGAAAATAATCTTTTTGATTTAAAAAAAGTTCTAAAAAAAATATATGAGATAGGTATTTATACTTTATTAGTAGAATGTGGAAGAATACTGACTTATAAAATGATATCCAAAAAATTATTTAATGAATTTTATCTTTTTAAAAGTAACAAATCCCTATTTAATAAAGATAAAATCAATGTTTTAGACATTAAAAGAAAACTTAATAATAAATTTAGAAGTAGAAATTTTGTTAATACATATCTAGATAAAGATACATTAATGCATTATTACTAAAAAATGTTTAATGGAATAATTTTTAACCAAGGTTTAGTCAAAAGGATTAAAAGACATAAAAATGGAATTAGTCTTTATTTAAAATCAAATCTTAATGTCACAAAGAAAAGCCTTGGCTCTTCTATTGCTTGTGATGGAGTATGCTTAACATTAGTTTCTGTAAGAAAAAATATTACTGAATATTATTTATCTAAAGAAACAATAATTAGATCTAAATTTAAAAATATAAAAATTGGTGATAAAATAAATCTTGAAAATTCTATTAAATATGGTCAAAACATTTCAGGACATATTTGTCAAGGCCATGTTGATACAGTTAGCAAAGTTTTGAAGATAAAAAAAATTGATAAATCTAAAGTTATTAAATTTAAAATTTCAAAAAAATTTAAAACTTTTTTAGTAGAAAAAGCATCTATATTAGTTAATGGTGTTTCGTTAACTATTTCTAAGATTTTAAAAGATGGTTTTGAAATATGGGTAATTCCCCATACAATAAAATTGACTAATCTTTCCAATTTAAAAAAAAATGATCTAGTTAATATTGAAATTGATATTTTATCAAAATATGTAAAAAAATATATTAATGAAAAAAAATAATTATAGTTCAATAGAAAGTATTATTTCTACTGTTAAAAAAAATGGAATGTTTATACTTGTCGATGATGAAAGTAAACATGAAGAAATGGAAAATGAAGGTGATTTAGTAATATCTACTTCAGCAGTTAATCCCAAATATATAAACTTTATGGCAAAGTATGCTAGAGGATTAATATGTTTAGCAATGGATACCGATCAATCAAGAAAATTAGGATTAACTTTAGCATCACCAGTAAACCAGTCGCGAAGCAAAACAGCATTTACTTTTTCTATAGAGGCAAAAAAAGGAGTGACCACAGGTATATCTGCATATGATAGATCAAAAACAATTAAAGTTGCATCTAAAAAGAATGCTAATAAAAATAATATAGTTTCCCCAGGGCATGTATTTCCAGTTATTGCAAAAGACGGAGGCGTACTTGTTAGAGCGGGTCATACAGAAGCATCAGTAGATATTTCTAAATTAGCTAAAAAAAATAATTCAGCAGTAATATGTGAAATAATGGCAGATGATGGAAAAATGGCTACAGGAAAAACATTAATTAGTTTTGCAAAAAAACATAAACTGAAAATAGCAAAAATTGAAGATTTAATTGCTTATAGATTAAAAAGAGAGAAATTGATAAAGTTAAAAAAAACTTCTGTAATTAAAGTTCAAAATCAAAAATTTAAAATTAAAGTTTTTGAAAATTTAATTGATGGTTCAGAAAATTTTGCATTAATTAAAGGTTCTCTAAAAAAAGGTATTATTCCGAGATTAAGAGTAATATCATCTAACGTTGTTCAAAATTATTTAATAAATCAGAAATTACCAAATTCTTTTGATAAAACTATAAGTTATTTCAAAAAGTATAATAATTGTGTTTTAGTTTTTATAAGAGATCCCAACCTTAAATCCGTTACTCAAACATTAAAACAGTATAGCAGTAAAAATTTTTATAAAAAAGGACAAGATAAACTTATAAGAAACTATGGTATTGGCGCTCAAATAATTAAATCGTTAAAAATAAAAAATATGATATTAGTAACTAGATCAAGAAAAAAAGTTGTTGGATTACTTGGTTATGGGATAAAAATTACTAAACAAGAAATAATTAAATGAAACCTAAAATTTTAATAGTTAGCTCTAGATATTATAAAGATTTTTCAAAAAATTTAGAATTTTATTGCAGCAAGTCATTAGGTAGTAAATCTAAATATAAATTTATTTCTGTCCCAGGAATTTTTGAAATACCAGTTGTAATATCTAAATTTATAAAAAAATACGATGGATTTATAGCTCTAGGTTGCGTAATTAAAGGTGAAACACCACATTTTGATTTTATTTCTAAATCTACAACTGACGCTATAATGAAATTGTCCATAGATTTCAAAAAACCTATTGGAAACGGCATAATCACTTGCTTAAATAGAAATCAAGCATTAATCAGATCAAAAAAAAAAGGCCAAGAATCTGCTAAAGCTGTATTAGACGTTTTAAAAATATTTTAAATGAATAATCATTATAAAGGAAAAAATAACCCTAGAGTTATAATTATTCAAAAACTTTACGGCAAGTATTTCAACAAAGATGAAGTTTTGACATTTTCAAAACATAGATTCAAAAAATTTATTAAGGATGTAGTTAATGGCACTATAGAACGAGATGATGTTATAAAAGAAGAAATAAAAAATCATTTAAGTACAGATTTAAAACTACAAAATTTAGATAAAGTTTTTCAAGTAATAATTAAAAGTGCTATATTTGAATTTCTTTATAAACCTAAAACATCAGTTAATATTATTATTAAAGAATATTTGAATGCATCTAATTTTTTTATAGAGAATTCACAAACGAAATATTTGAATGCATTATTAGATAAAATATCAAAAAAAATAAGAAATTCTAATGGATGAATTTAAATTAATTAAAGATTATTTCCAAAAAGTATCAAAAAAAAACTCTGCAGCTAAACATCTAAACGATGATGTTTTTTTTGATAAAAAGAAAAATCTAGTAATATCAGTTGATACATATAATGAAGATATTCATTTTCCTAATTTTAAATATCCTAATCTAGTAATTAAAAAAGTATTAAGATCTTCAATATCGGACTTGTTAGCCAAAGGAGTGAAACCTGAATATTACTTTATTTCTGGAAGTGGTAATAAAAAACATTTTACAAAAAAAAATTTAAATTTAATTGCAAATTCTTTAATACAGGAACAAAAAAAATTTAATATAAAATTATCAGGTGGCGATACAACAAATTCTAATAAAGTTTCTTTTTCTATTACGACTGTCGGATTTTCAAAAAAAATTATTGAAAGAAATAATGCAAAGTCAAATGATGATATTTATGTTACCGGAAACATAGGTGATAGCTATCTTGGTTTAAAATTACTAAAAAATTATACTAAAATAAATTCAAAGTTAACTAAATATTTTATAAATCAATTTTATTGTCCAAATTTACCTTTTAAAATTTATAAATTTCTTCATAAATTTGCAAATACATCTATGGACATATCAGATGGATTAATTTCTGATATATACAAACTTATTAATAAGCAAAATTTATCTTTTGAAATTGATGTTAATAAAATTCCAATTTCTAAAAATTTAAATTTTTATTTAAAAAAATATAAGAAAAATAAAATCAAATACATATTTAATGGTGATGATTATCAAATACTGTTTACTGCGCCAATTAAGTATCGTTCATTAATTAAATCATTAGGAAAAAAAATGAATCAAAAAGTGACTATAATTGGTAAAATCAATAAGAGTTATAAAAAGAATTCAATAAAATTAGATAATATGGCTCAAAATTTAAGTAATTTTAGAGGTTATTCGCATAAGTTTTAATAAGTTAAATATTGCCTTTTACTCTTTTTTTTGTAATGTCCGATTTTTACTAATTACTAAATAACTTACAATTAAAGGAATTATGGAAGACTCAGTTTCAAATATACTACAACTTATTATTTTATCAGGTTTATTGTCAATCGTTTATGGATTTTTTACAGGAAAAAATATTTTAAATGCTAGCGCTGGTAGCAGCAAGATGCAAGAAATTGCTTCTGCAATACAAATTGGAGCAAAAGCTTATCTAAACAGACAATACAAAACTATTGCTATAGTCGGAGTTGTTGTATTAGTTATTATTAGTTTTGCTTTTAGTATTTTAGTTGGAATAGGATATTTAATAGGAGCTACATTATCTGGAATTGCAGGTTACGTAGGAATGCTCGTCTCTGTACAAGCTAATGTTAGAACGGCTGAAGCATCTAGAAAAGGATTGTCTCACGGACTTTCAATAGCTTTTAAATCAGGTGCTGTAACTGGAATGTTGGTAGCTGGTTTAGCACTTTTATCAATTGCTGTTTATTATTACTTATTATTATCTAATGGCGTTGATGAGAGAGAAATTGTTAATGCATTAGTAGCATTAGGTTTTGGTGCATCTTTAATTTCAATTTTTGCAAGACTTGGAGGTGGAATTTTTACAAAAGGTGCCGACGTAGGAGCAGACTTAGTAGGGAAAGTTGAAGCCGGTATTCCAGAAGATGATCCTAGAAATCCAGCTGTAATTGCTGATAACGTGGGTGATAATGTAGGTGATTGCGCTGGTATGGCTGCTGATTTGTTTGAAACTTATGCAGTAACAATTGTTGCTACTATGGTTTTATCTTCAATATTTTTTCATCAAGATCTTAATATGATGGTATATCCATTATCTATTGGAGGAGCATGTATTTTAACTTCTATAATAGGAACTTTTTTTGTCAAATTAGGAAAATCCAAAAATATTATGGCTGCTTTATATAAAGGTTTTGTTGTTACAGCTGTAACTTCATTAATAATTTTATATCCAATTACTGATTATGTTTTAGGGTTAGAAAATATTTATACAATATCTGATAAAACTTTTACAGGAATGAGCTTATATATCTGTGGAGTTATAGGACTAATTATTACAGGCTTAATAATTTGGGTTACAGAATATTATACAGGAACTAATTACAGACCTGTAAAAAGTGTTGCTTCCTCATCAACCACTGGTCATGGTACTAATGTAATACAAGGTTTAGCCGTTTCTATGGAAGCTACTGCAGTGCCAGCATTAATTATTGTTGGAGGTATATTATTAACAAATTACATAGCTGGTCTCTTTGGTATAGCAATTGCAGTTACTACAATGTTAGCATTAGCTGGAATGGTAGTAGCTTTAGATGCTTATGGACCTGTAACAGATAATGCCGGAGGTATTGCTGAAATGTCAAATCTGCCCAAAAATGTTAGAAAAACTACTGATGCATTAGATGCTGTTGGTAATACCACAAAAGCTGTTACAAAAGGTTATGCAATTGGTTCAGCTGGTCTCGGTGCTTTGGTTTTATTTGCTGCTTATACTGAAGATATTAAGCATTTTTCAAAAGTTGCTGGATCCAATCTAGAAGGTATAGTTGTAACATTTGATCTGTCAAACCCTTTTGTAGTAGTGGGTTTATTAGTTGGAGGAATGCTACCGTATTTATTTGGTTCAATGGGTATGCAAGCTGTGGGAAGAGCGGGTGGAGCAGTAGTACTTGAGGTTAGAAGACAGTTTAAAAAAATTCCAGGAATTATGAAAAGAAAAGCGAAACCTGACTATGGAAGATTAGTTGATTTATTAACAAAGGCTGCAATTAAAGAAATGATTGTTCCTTCATTATTACCAGTTCTTTCTCCAATAGTTTTGTATTTTTTTATTTTACCCATAGGTGGTCAAGTTGCTGCCTTATCTTCAGTTGGCGCAATGTTACTAGGAGTTATTATAACAGGATTATTTGTTGCAATTTCTATGACAGCTGGAGGTGGAGCGTGGGATAATGCAAAAAAATATATTGAAGATGGAAATTACGGCGGAAAAGGTTCTGAAGCACATAAAGCTGCGGTTACAGGCGATACTGTTGGAGATCCTTATAAAGATACAGCTGGACCAGCAGTCAATCCAATGATTAAAATTACTAATATAGTAGCTTTATTATTATTAGCTGTTATTGCTGGATAAAATTATTTTTTTTTACGTTTTTTTACAGGAGCATTTATTTTTTCTCTAAAACTTGAAAAAATATTAGATATAAAAGTTTTTTTATCGTAAGTTTTTTCTGTTATATCTTTATCAAAATTAATTTTTTTTAAATCATTAATATTATAAAATTCTTTATTAATTAGCATACCTTGATTATTAAATTGTACTAAAAGAACATTATTTTTTATTACTTTTTTTTTTCCTAACATAAAAATTGATTGGTTTGCTTTTTTTCTTTCTATATACATCCAAATATTGCCATCAAATGTACTTTTTGTTGATGGTGGTCCCAATACCGTTATTACGTCATTTATATTGCTAATATTTAAACTTATTTTATCTAATTTTTTTTCTAATGATAAAGTGCCGTGATTATTTACTACTTTATTTGTAGAACAGCTTGTAATAATAAAAAGAAAAATTATAATTATTTTTTTCATATGAATTCAGAATATTTAAATATTTATAACAATTTAATAAAATTAACTAGAAATAAATCATTATTTCAAGAATTAAATAATGAAGATACTTTTTCTGACAGAATTATCATTTTTTTCTTTCATTTTGCCTTTTTTTTAAATGTTTACAAAGAAAGTAATTCAAAACAAACTCTTCAAGATATTTATGATTTTATTTTTAAACAAATTGAATTAAGTATTCGCGAAATCGGTTATGGTGATCAATCAATTAACAAAAAAATGAAAAATTATATAAATACGTTTTATTCAATTGTTCAAAAAATCGACTCTTGGGACAATCTAAATAATTCTAAAAAAAATGAGATTTTTGTTAATTATTTAAATGATAATATTAATAGCTCTTTTTTTGTAGGTTATTTTGATAAATTTAAAGAATATTTAATAAAAAACACTTTAAATCATTTTACAAAAGATATAAAAGTCCTTAAAATTTAATTATTATGGCAGTACCTAAAAGAAAAACCACAGGATCAAGAGCTGGAAAAAGACGTTCTCATATAAAATTTGCAACTAAAAATATTATAGAGGATAAAAAGTCTGGCGAATATAGACTTTCTCATCATATGGATTTAAAAACGGGTTATTATAAAGGCCGACAGGTATTAGACCCAAAAGAATAAATTTTTTATGACACCACAAATAACAATTGCAGTAGATGCAATGGGAGGTGATAACGCTCCTATAAAAGTTATAGATGGAATAGAGCTTCACTCAAAAGAGTCTGAAAATATTTTTTATAACATATATGGTGATCAAGATATAATAAGTAATTTACTTTCCAAAAAAAAATTAAAAAAAAATAGATATAACTTGATTCATACAAAAGATAAAATTGAAGGTGAAGATAGCGCTTTATCAGCTGCAAAAAAAGGTAAAAATACAAGCATGTGGCTTGCAGTAGAGAGTGTTAAATTGAAAAAATCTGATGCAATTATTTCTGCTGGAAATACAGGGGCACTCTTTGTATTAGCTAAAATGAATTTAGAAATGATAGAAAACATTGACAAACCTGCTTTATCTGGTTTGTGGCCAAATAAAAGAGGTTTAAACGTTGTATTGGATCTTGGAGCAAATGTTGAATGTAATGAAAAAAATTTAATTGATTTTAGTATAATGGGATCTGCACTTCATAAAGCATTATTTCCAAATGAAATCTCAAAAGTTGCTTTATTAAATATTGGATCAGAAGAAATAAAAGGAAACAATATAATAAAAAATACTTATCAAAAATTAAACACAAAACAAAATAAGCTTTTTGAATTCCATGGTTATGTAGAAGGTAACAATATAATGGAAGGAAGTGTAAATGTTATTGTAACAGATGGTTTTACAGGAAATATTGCATTAAAAACAGCAGAAGGTACTGCAAATTTTATTACATCAGAATTAAAAAATGCATTATCTTCAACTTTTATTGGAAAAGTTTCTTCATTAATGAATATTAAAAATTTAAATAATTTTAAAAAAAAGTTAGATCCTAGAATTTATAATGGTGCTATTTTGCTAGGATTAAATTCTCCTGTTATAAAAAGTCATGGATCTACGGACTATATAGGCTTTTATAATTCATTAAAAGTATGTGAAAAAACTATAAAGGGAAGATTGATTGAAAAGATTAAAGAAAATATAAATTGATTTATGAGAATCAATTTAACAAAAAAAGATATAATTAACTCAATTTATTTGCAAATCGGTTTCTCAAAAAATATATCTGAAAACTTACTAGAAGATTTTTTTGAAATTATTTTAGAAAATTTAATTAAAAATCAAAAAGTTAAAATAGCAAAATTTGGAACTTTTGAATTAAGAAAAAAAGCTAAAAGAATTGGAAGAAATCCTAAAACAAAAGAAACTAAAATTATTACTGAAAGAAATGTTGTTTTGTTTAAACCATCCAAAGAATTAAAAAATTATATAAATTTAAATAATGATGAATAAAGAAAAGGAAGCCTATAAATCAATCAAGGAAGTAGCTGAAATTTTAAATTTATATAATTCAAAAAATGGCAAGCCAAATACTCACACAATTCGATACTGGGAAACCGAATTCAAACAAATTAAACCTAAGATATTTGCTGGCAAAAGAAGATATTTTGATCATAATACTATATCAATTTTAAAACATATAAAGTATTTATTAAAAGATAAAGGTATGACAATTAAAGGTGTAAAAAATTATCTTAATGAAAATTCTAAACTTGACGAAGTCAATAATACATCTATAAACGCAAAAAATATTTTAAAAAATAAATTAAAAAAAATTTCTAAAATAGTTAAGGAAATAAAAAATATAAATTAATATGGCAAAAAAAACACATGTAAAAGTAAGATTGGTCCCTGAATCTAAACCAGATAGTCCATTTTTTTATTATGTAAAAAAACCTTCTGGTGGTGAAAAAGCTAAAGTTAAATTAAAAGCAAAAAAATACAATCCTTCAACAAGAAAACATGAAACTTTTGTTGAAAAAAAATTGCCACCTCATAGTAAATAATTATTTCTTTTTAAAGTTTCTTTTTTCGTAGTCTATATAACTCCAAATCATATTTTTCCAAATTCTATTTGTTATCTTTGGATCTATTTTATTTTTTATAGACTTAATTTTAATTTGTTTTAAAATTGAATTAATTCTTTTTTTATCAATTATTTGATGTTTATAATCTTTGAGTTTTAGAACTTCTTTAACCAAGATAGTTCTTTTTTTTACTAATTTTATAAATGAATTGTCAAGTTTATCTAAACTTTTTCTTAATTTATTTAATTTTATTTGTTTTTTTGGCGACATTTATACAATTGGAATTAATAATAATTATTATATTTATTTAAATATGTACATAGAGAATAAACAACTAAAAATTTATCTTTCCTATTGGTTGGCTTTAATGTTTTGGCTTATTTCACTAATGATTATAGTAGGAGGCTTAACAAGGCTTACTGATTCAGGATTATCTATAACTACCTGGGAATTATTTTCAGGTTTAGTACCTCCTTTAAATAACAGCGATTGGATAAATTATTTTAACTTATATAAACAAATTCCTGAATTTAAATTACAAAACTATTCTATGAGTTTGGAAGAATTTAAAGTTATTTTTTGGTGGGAATGGATTCACAGGTTTCTTGGTAGAGTAGTAGGAATTTTATTTTTAATTCCATTAATATATTTTAGTTTTAAAATAAGTTTTAAAAAGCTTATAAATTTATATCTAATATTTTTTTTAATATGTTTTCAAGGATTTATAGGATGGTATATGGTTTCAAGTGGTTTAGTAGATAGAGTAGATGTAAGTCATTTCAGATTGTCCATTCATCTATTAATGGCTTTTGTAATTCTTTCAATGATTTTATGGAATTATTTAAAATTAAAAAAATTTAATATTTTTAATAAATTGAATCTTAAATTACCTTTAACTTTTATAATTCTACTATTTATTCAAATTGTTATAGGAGCTTTTGTATCAGGTCTAGATGCAGGAAAAATTTATAATTCTTGGCCTTTAATGGGATCAAATTATTTTCCAGACGATAATAATATATCAAATCTTATAAGCATACATGCATTTAGTGAACCTTCATTGGTTCAGTTTATTCATAGAAATTTAGCTTATATAATTTTAGTTTTTTTTATTTTTATATTTTATAAAATTGTAAAAAATAAATTATATGATTTTTTAAAGCCTATCTTAATTGTTGGATTTTTATTAATTATACAGGTGATACTTGGTATTTTTACTATTCTTTATGGTGCAAAGATAATTTTTTCATCCATGCACCAAATTAGTTCAATTTTTTTAATAGCTTCTTCAATTTATCTTTTATATTTAAGCTATCTTTCTAAACAACAGCTTTCAAATTAGGTTTACCTGATGCTCCTAATGCTTGATCTAAATCACCAATTATGTCATCCGGGTGTTCTATACCTATAGATAGTCTTACATAGCCTGGCGTTACACCGGCTGCTAAAAGTTCTTCTTCGGTTAATTGACTGTGAGTTGTAGTAGCTGGATGTATAGCTAAGCTCCTAGCATCTCCTATATTAGCAACATGATAAAACATTTTTAAAGATTCAATGAACTTTTTTCCTGCTTCAACTCCACCTTTAACTTCAATACCTACTAAAGCTCCATTTCCTCCTTTAAAATATTTTTTTGATCTTTCAGCAATTTCTCCTTCGTGAAGAGTAGGGTAGATAACTCTTTGAACATTTTTATGCTTTTGAAGAAATTCAACTACTTTTTCAGCATTTGAGCAATGTTGTTTCATTCTAAGTGGAGCAGTTTCTAGTCCTTGAATTATTCCCCAAGCATTATCCGGTGCTAATGGTGCACCCAGGTCTCTTAAAAGACAAACTCTAGCTCTTACAGCATAAGCAACATTAGCCCCTGTTAATTGAGGAACTACTTCACCCCATACAGCGCCACCATAACTAGCATCTGGCTCATTAAAATTTGGTTGTCTTTTAGGATCTTTTGTCCAATCAAAATTTCCACCGTCAACCAAACAACCACCAATAACTGTTCCATGACCACCAATAAACTTTGTTAATGAATGAACTACTACAGCAGCACCATGTTCTATTGGTTTACAAATTATTGGTGAAGCTGTATTGTCCATTATAAGAGGTATATTGTTTTTTCTTCCTATATCAGAAACTTCTTTAATCGGAAAAACTCTTAAATATGGATTTGGCAAAGTTTCTGCATAGAAACATCTTGTTTTATCATCTATAAGTTTTTCAAAGTTTTTAGGATCTGCAGGATCAGCATACCTACATTCAATACCAAGTTTTTTTAATGTATGAGTAAATAGATTTACTGTTCCACCATATAAATCTGTAGAACTAATAAAATTATCGCCAGCCTGGCAAAGATTAACTATAGCAAATGTTGATGCTGCTTGTCCTGATCCAACAGAAACACAAGCCAAACCTCCTTCTATTGCAGCTACTCTTTTTTCCAATACATCATTTGTTGGATTCATAATTCTTGTATAAATATTTCCAAATTCTTTCAGTGCAAACAAATTAGCAGCATGATTTGTATCATTAAATTGATAAGAAGTTGTTCTATACAAAGGAACAGCAACAGCTGTTGTTGCTGGATCACTTCTATAATCGCCACCGTGTAATGCAATAGTTTCTGGATTTTTTGATTTACTCATGTCCCCCTCCGATTTAATTTTAATTATTTATTGTATCAGTAAGCAAAGGCAACTTCAAATAGGCTAAATATTATGATTTAGGCGGATAATTTGCAGTAATAAATTTTTTTAATACTTTTAAAACTCTATCAGCTTCTTCTAATAGCATCATATGGCCGCAATTATCTATAATATCAACTTGACTTCCTTCAATTAAATCTGCAAGTTTTTTTCCTTCTTTAACAGGACACATTTTATCATCAGTAGCAAGAATTGATAATGTTGGAATTTTAATTTTTTTTGCAGCCTCGAAACCATTTTTGTAATTGTCGCAAGCTCGAAAATCTACTCCAAGAGTATCCTTTATTGTTCTTGATTTTGCTAACATTCCACCAGTATTAATATGATATAATCCAGGAACCGGATGCCCACCAAAATGTCCAGCAGGTCCGTGAGCCCAATCCATCATTAAATCAACTGCTCTTGGATCGTTATTTTCTGCAAGTTCTAATAATTCTGGATTCATTGGTATTGCTCCAGCTCCACCCATTAGACTTAAAGTTTTAATTTTGTTCGGATATCTAGATGTACATTCTATTGTGACTAAGCAACCTTGTGAGTGACCTACTAAAGAAGCATCATTATACCCTACAGCATCAATTACGCTAGAAATCCAATCGGCCATATCTTCAATTGATTTTAAGCTTTTACCACCTGATAATCCATGACCAGGCATGTCCAATGCTAAGCAGCTATAACCATGAAAAGCAAAATATCTCGTCTGAAGAACCCATGTCATATGAGTTAAACCGCTGCCATGGACAAAAATAATTAATGGCTTATTTTTGTCAAAAGGACGTCCACCAGTAGAAGCATAAACTTCTTGATTATTTACTTTAAACTTCATTGATTTGAAACAAGTCTTGGTTTTCTAGCAGCTCTAAAACCAACTTCAAAATCATTTTTAATATCATCTATATCTTCTATTCCAACTGATAATCTAATCATATCATGAGACAAACCTGCAAATTTTAAAGTTGCCTCATCCATTTGAGAATGAGTTCCAGAAGCTGGATGGATAACTAAAGTTCTTGTATCACCAACATTAGCTAAATGAGATGCTAGTTTAACACTATTAATAAATGCTACACCAGCATCTTTTCCACCTTTAATACCAAAAGCTATCATAGAACCACGACCGTTTGGTAAAAGTTTTTTTGCTAAATCATGATCAGGATGATCAGGAACACTTGGATGTGATACCCAAGCTACACTTTCATGTCCTAATAAATACTTAACCATTTCTTCAGCATTAGAACAATGCTTTTTCATTCGTACAGATAATGTTTCTATACCTTGTAGTACATTCCAAGCATTTTGAGGACTTAAACAAGGTCCAAAATCTCTCATACCTTCGGCTCTTGCTTTCATTGTAAAAGCTGTTGGTCCAAACTCTTCAGCAAATGATAGTCCATGATATCCTTCATAAGGTTTTGTCATAGTAGGAAATTTATCATTTTGCATCCAGTCAAAGTTACCACCTTCAACTAAAATTCCAGCCATAGATGAACCATGTCCTGCCATCCATTTAGTTAATGAATGTATTACAATGTCAGCACCATGTTCAAATGGTTTACAGAGATAAGGAGTTTGATAAGTTGCATCTACCATTAAAGGTATACCTGCATCATGGGCAATTTTTGCAATTTCAGGCATATTCATAATTTCATTACCAGGATTACCTACAAGCTCTCCAAATATTCCTTTAGTATTTTTTTGAATTGCTTTTTTAAAACCATCGGTATCTCTTGGTTTAACAAATGTGCATTTAATACCAAATTTTGGCAAAGTTAATCTAAACAAATTTACTGTACCACCATATAATTGAGATGAAACTACAAGATGATCACCGGCTTCGCATAAGGTCATCACTGCCAAAAATATTGCACTCATGCCTGAAGATGTTGCGAGAGCTGCTGTCCCCCCTTCAAGAGATGCAACCCTTTCTTCTAAAACTGCAACTGTAGGATTTGAAATTCTACTATAAATATGACCACCTCTTTCAAGATTAAAAAGTGCAGCAGCATGATCAACGTCATCAAACAAGTATGAAGTTGTCTGATATATTGGGACCTGTCTTGATCCTGCATTTTTATGTGGTTGATAACCGGCATGTAAACTTAAGGTATCAAATTTATATGTTTTGCTTTCAGTTCCTTTTTTAGTTTTATCACTCATTAATTTCTCCAATTATATTAATTTTATTTTGTAAATTTGTTCAGTTTATCTGCACTTAAACTATACAATTACTATCAAGATTAATATAATTTGACAATATTACCTTTTATAAGTATTAATCCCGCAACCATGACAAAATTTGTTAAAAATAGCGAGATAAAGTGCGAATGGTACGAAATAGATGCCAAAGATGCTGTAGTAGGTAGATTGGCGACAATTATATCTAAAATAATTAGAGGAAAAAATAAAAGTACCTATACACCTCATATGGATCATGGAGATTTTGTAGTAGTTAAAAATATAGAACAAATTAAATTCACTGGAAAAAAATTTCAAGATAAAAAATACTATAGACACACAGGTTATCCTGGTGGAATAAAAGAAACAACACCTGAAAAACTTTTTGAAAAAAAACCTGGGGAAGTATTAAAAATGGCAGTTAAAAGAATGTTGCCAGGAGGGGTTCTTGGAAGAAAACAACTAACAAAATTAAAAATTTACTCTGGTTCTGATCATCCACATTCTGCTCAAAACCCTAAGTTGATAGATTTATCTAAGTTGAATAGCAAAAATATAGCTAGAATTTAATATGGAAGTTTCAACCAACAAAACTAATAGAATAAAGTTAGATTTTAAAGATAGTAAGTATGCCACAGGAAGAAGAAAAACATCTATTGCCAAAATATGGTTAAAAAAGGGTAGTGGAAAAATCTATGTTAATGGAAAGAATTATGAAGATTATTTTAAAAGAGCTAATCATAAAATGCAATTATTAAGACCTTTTGAAATAATTAATCAACCTACTGATTACGATGTCAGATGTAATGTTAAAGGAGGTGGATTAACGGGACAAGTTGGTGCTATGGTTTTAGGTATATCCAAAGCTTTATTGCAATTTGATTCATCATTAAAGTCTACATTAAAAAAAGAGAAGTTAACCACGCGAGATTCTAGATCAGTTGAAAGAAAAAAATACGGTCATAGAAAAGCTAGAAGAAGTTTTCAGTTTTCTAAAAGATAATATCTTTTTTAAATTCACCTGTTATATATATTAATATTATGAATCTTAATGTTTTGATTTCTGGTTGCACTGGTTATATTGGCTTACAACTTGTAAAATTGCTTGTTAACCATAAATATGTAAATATTAAATATTTATGCGGAACAAATTCTATAGGTAAAAAAATTAATTATTATGACAAAAGTTTAAAAAAATACAATCTACCAAAAATAATAAAATTTAAAAAAAAATTACTAAATAATATTGATATTGTATTTACAGCTTTACCAAATGGCGAAAGTCAAAAAATTTCAAATTCGTTAAATAAAAAAAATATTTTAATTGATTTGTCAGCAGATTTTAGATTAAAAAATGAAAAAGAATATTATAAATGGTACAAAATTAAGCATGCAGCCATAAATAACATAAAAAATAGTATTTATGCTTTACCCGAAATTTCTAAAAAAAAAATAAAAAAATATAAAATTATTTCATGTCCCGGCTGTTACCCAACATCGATATTACTACCTTTAATTCCTTTAATTAAAAATAACTTAATTAATTATAAAAATATTATTATCGACTCTAAATCAGGATATTCTGGTGCTGGTAGAAGTGTACATAAAAAATATAAAGATAAAAATTTATATGAATCTTTAAGTCCTTACGGTTTAGCTATTCATAGACATAATTCTGAAATTCAACAGGAATTTCAAATTAATACAATGAAAAATGTTCAATTTACTTTTACCCCACATTTATCGCCTATGTTTAGAGGAATATTAAGTACAATTTATATAGATCTTAAATCTAACAGTAGTATAAAAAAAATAATATCGTTATTAAAATATACATACAGAAAAGATCAATTTATTAAAATTTTAAAACCAAATACATTTATAAGTACTAACGATGTTATTAATAC
>CACLLR010000011.1 GCA_902607805.1 uncultured Pelagibacteraceae bacterium | reverse complement strand
AATTGAAACTCCTACCAAGGAGGAAAAAGAAATTTTGACTAATTTTAGTTATAGAGAAAATTTAGCAATTATTCATACCGATGAAAATATTATGCCAAAGAATAAAAAAGTATGGTCTTCATGGAATTCATTTGTTGATCCAAAAAATATAAATAAAAATATGTTAACTTATTGGTTAAATTTATTACAAAATTTAAAAACAGAAAAAAATATTTTTTTAACACTTAATCCTTTTAAAAATATTCCAGATGATAAAATCCTTAAAAAAATTAAATTTACACATCCATATTATGATCAAATTGCTTTAGACAACCAATTTAAATTAAAAAATCTACAAAATAAAAAAAATATTTTATTTTGTGGAAGTTATTTTGGTTACGGTTTTCATGAAGATGGAATAAAGTCATCAATTAATATGATTAAAACTTTAAATGATTAAAAACTCTTTAATTTACAATGGTAAAGTAATTCATAAACGGTTTAAACCTAAAGAACATTATTTTAAATATAATGTATTTTCATTATTAATAGATTTAGATGAATTAAATATAATTCAAAATAAAATAAAAGTATTTTCTTATAATAAATTTAATATTATAAGCTTTTTTGATATAGACCATGGTCCACGAGATGGCACTTCAATTAGGCAATGGATATTAAAAAATTTAAAAGATCTGGGTATTCATGATAATAAAATTAAAATTAAATTATTATGTTATCCAAGAATATTTGGATATGTATTTAATCCACTAAGCGTTTTTTTCATATATGATAAAAATTCAAAATTAATATCTATTTTTTACGAAGTAAAAAATACTTTTGGAGAACAGCACACTTATCTTTTTAAAACATCTGATGATAAAACTATAAAAAATAATTGTAGTAAAAAATTTCATGTTTCACCATTTATAGAAATGGAATGTAACTATTATTTTAGAGTATTAAAACCATCAGATAAAATGTCAGTTATTATTGATCAAAGCGATAACAATGGAAAACTTCTTTATGCTTCTCAAGATGGAGTTGCAAAAGAATTAAATCAAAAAAATCTAATAATTTCATATATTTGTCATCCTTTAATGACTTTTAAAATTATTGCTGCAATACATTTTGAAGCATTCAAATTATGGTTAAAAGGAATAAAATTTGTAAAAAAAAAATTTAAAATTAATAATAATATATCAATAGAAGAAAAATGAATTTAAATAGTATTTCAGATAAAATTGTATTCAAATCTTTAAAATTTATTAAGCATGGTTACCTTAAATTAATTAATTATGATAATAAAAGTTATTATTTTGGAAACGCTGAAGAAGCTTTAAAAGTAGAATTAAAAATCAATAAACCTGGACTTTCTTATCAAATTATAAAAAGTGGAAGTGTTGGATTGGCTGAAGCTTATATGAGAGGTGATTTTGAAACCAGTAATTTATCTGATTTAATAGAACTTACAGCTAGAAATATAAGATTAATTTATAAATTTTCTGGTTTGTTTGATATTTCTTTTTTTAACAATTTAAAAAGATTGTTTGTAAATAATACTAAAAATAAAAGTAAAGAAAATATTTCAAAGCACTATGATCTTGGAAATGATTTTTTCTCTCTTTGGTTAGATAAATCATTAACATATTCAAGTGCAATATTTAATGAATCAGAAAAAGATTTAGAAAAAGCTCAACTGAATAAGTATAAAAAATTAATTGATCTAATTAAACCTAATGATGGAGATAAAATTCTTGAAATAGGATGTGGATGGGGAGGATTTGCCGAATTTATTGGAAAAAATTATAATGTAAAACTTGATTGTATTACTATATCAAAAAAACAATTCGATTTTGCAAAACAAAGAATTTATAAAACTGGTCTTAATGAAAAAATAAATATTGAAATGAAAGATTATAGAGATGTAAATTATAGATATAATTCTATTGTATCTATTGAAATGATAGAAGCAGTAGGAAAAAAATATTTATCCAATTATTTTAAAATTATAAAAAATAACTTAGGTAAAAATGGAATGGCAGCTATACAAGCAATTACAATAGATGATGAATTATACCCTAGGTATAAAAATAAAGAGGATTTTATCCAAAAATATATTTTTCCTGGTGGATTTTTGCCTTCTAAGCAAAGCTTATATTATTTGTCTAAAGAAAATGGACTTAGTATTAATAATTATAATTCTTATGGAAGTCATTACTCAAATACACTTAATATATGGAGAGAGCAGTTTTTAAATAAATGGGAATTGATTTCTAAGCAAGGATTTGACCTAACTTTTAAGAGAATGTGGAATTTTTATCTCTCATATTGTGAAGCTGGTTTTAAATCAAAAAATATAGATTTAATTCAATTTTCAATGTGCAACAAATAAACATATATGAAAAATATATTTGCATTATTATCTTTATTCTTGTTAATAAGTTGTTCAGGAAATAATATGAAACCAACTGATTTTAAAGATCAAAAGCCAAGATTAATTATTGAGGACTATTTATCAGGCAATGTTAAGGCATGGGGAATATTACAAAATAGATCGGGCAAAGTTACAAGACAATTTTCTGCTGATTTAAATGGAAAATGGGATGGAAAAGAGCTGATCTTAGATGAAAAATTTATTTGGAATGATGGAGAAATTCAAACAAGACAGTGGAAAATTAATAAGATAGATGATCATAATTATGAAGGCACAGCAGGTGATGTGGTAGGCAAAGCAAAAGGATATTCTTATGGACCTACATTTAAATTTGAATATGTTTTATTAGTACCTGTAAAAGGAAGAAAAATTAAAATTACATTTGATGATTGGATATTTATGCAAGATGAAAGAGTTGCAATAAATAGAGCTATAATGACAAAATTTGGAATTAAGGTAGCAGAATTAACTGTTATGTTTGTTAAAGATTAAATTTTTTGCAATTTTGTTAGTTTTTTTATTAGGTATAAATATAATCTATTAGGTAAGATTTTTAGTAATTTTAATATTAAAGTAAGTTCTTTTGGAAAATCAATTTCAAAACTTGATCCATTCACTAAACCATTGTAAATTTTTTCTGCAGCAAATTCTGAAGTTTTTAAAAATGGCATTTTAAATTCATTTTTATCAGTCATCGGTGTTTTAATGAAACCAGGTGAAACCAACGAAACCCTTACATTATGTCTTCCAAAATCAAAATAAAGACTTTCAGCTAAATTATTTAATGCAGCTTTTGATGGTCCATATCCTGTGGAATTTGGCAAACCTCTATAACCTGCAATAGAAGAGACTATTGAAATATGACCTTCTTTTTTTTTTTTAAAATAATCTTCTACAGATTTAATGCAATTTAAAGTTCCAAAAAAATTAACTTTAATTGTTTTTTCAATTTGATCTATATCAATATCTTTTTCCTTATTAGGATTCCAAGTTCCAGTGGAAAAAAAACAAATATCAATATTTTGAAATTTGTTTAAAATCTCAGAAAATACTTCCTTGCATTTTTCCTTATTAGTAACATCTAAAGGAAAAGAAGAAATATTTTGATTTAATTCACAAATTTCATTTAATAAACTTTCTCTTCTTGCAGATATAGCTACTTGCCAGCCTTCTTTTGCAAATTTTAAAGCAAGAGCTTTTCCTATTCCACTACTTGCACCTGTAATCCATATTTTTTTCATAAAGTAATTCTATATATATTTAATAAATATATCTTACTCTTTATTAATAAATATTATATAAGCAATTTATGGATGATGTAGTAATTATTGGTGGAGGAATAATAGGTGCGGCAACTGCATATTTTTTATCAAAAGAAGGAAGAAAAGTTAAAGTAATTGAAAGAGATCCTACTTATAAATCGGCTTCATTTCCTTTATCACTGGGTGGATTTAGAAGACAATTTTATCAAAAAGAGAACATTCTTCTTGGAAAATTTGCTAGAGACTTTATTTTTCAGATTCCTGAATTATTAAAAACAGAAAAAAACCCTAATCCTACTGCCAGTATGGTTCCTAATGGGTATTTATTAATGTTTGGTCCAGATGATGCAGAAGAACAATATAGAGCTTTAGAAAACCATAAAGAGTGTGATGCTGGAACTAAGAATATAAAAGGTTCAGAGTTAAAAAAATTATTTCCATATATTAATAGTGCAGGCATTGAAACAGCAACTTATACAGATAACAAAAGTGAAGGCTGGATAGATCCTTTTATGTTTCATAGCGCTTTAAAAAGTAAGGCAATAGAACTAGGTTCAGAGTTTATAAAAGGAAATGTTAAAAGTTTATCCGAAATAAATGCAAAAACTATAATATCAGCAGCTGGTTGTTGGACAAAAGAGCTTTTAGATGATATCCCAGTAGTTCCTCAAAAACACACAGTATTTAGAGTTAAATGCCCCAAACATTATCCTGATATGCCTTTGACTGGTGATTTAACTACGGGTGTATACTGGAGACCTGAAGGCAAAGAATATTTAGCTGGTTCTCCTAAGTCTGTATTTGACTCAGAAGATCTAGAACCTGCTTGGAATGATTTTGAAGAATTAGTTTGGCCTGCTCTTGCGGCGAGAATTCCTGCTTTTGAAGAACTTAAATTAACTGGTGGTTGGGCTGGATATTACGATTGTAATAAACTTGATAATAATGCTGTAGTTGGAAAACATCCAAAATATGAAAATGTTTATATGGCTTCCGGTTTTACTGGTAGAGGACTTATGCAAGCGCCAGGAATTGGTAGAGCGCTAACGGAATTAATTACAACTGGCAGTTACCAAACTATTGATGTTAGTGTTTTTGCTGTCGAAAGAGTTTTAAATAGCAATGCACGGCCTGAACCATACGTGTTATAATTTTTTTATATATATACCCATAAATCCATTAAAAGTAGCAACACTTATAATAAGAATCTGACCCCCAAATGAGTAAAAATCAAATGAAGGATAATAACTTATAGCAACCGAAAAAAATATATATGTAATAACAAACGGTTTATAAAACTTTTTTAACAGCGAAATTATTTTTTCTTGTATTTTGCCGCCTCCTCTGAACCACCTGTTGCCGATCCTTTACTGTAAGAATGAGCGCCCATACCAGCTAATTGTCCATCTTGTACAATTAAATACTGGTTTCTAATTTCTTTTTTATCAAAAAAACATTCTAGGATTTCTCTTACTCCATCAGCATATCTTGCTTGGGCAGATAATGATGTTCCCGATGTATGAGGTGTCATTCCATGATTAGGCATTGTTCTCCAGACATGATCATTTGGTGCTGGTTGAGGAAACCAAACATCTCCTGCATAACCACTTAATTGTCCACTTTTTAAAGCTTTTGCGATTGCATCACGATTGCAAATTTTACCTCTTGCAGTATTAACAATATATGCACCTTTTTTCATTTTACTAATCATTGCATCATCAAATAAATTTTCGGTTTCAGGGTGTAATGGACAATTAATAGTCACTACATCACAAACCTTAACCATTGACTCTACAGATTCATGAAACGTAAGATTTAATTCTTTTTCAACACTCTCTGGTAATCTATGTCTATCAAAATAGTGTAAATGAACGTCAAAAGGTTTCATTTTTCTTAATGCATCTAAACCAATACGACCTGCAGCAACTGTACCTATGTGCATCCCTTCAACATCATAAGATCTTTGCACAGCATCAGCAATATTCCATCCTCCATCATTAACAATTCTATGTTGATTATGATAATCCCTAACCATTGATACAATCATCATTACAATATGTTCTGCAACAGATCTTGAATTACAAAAAGTTACTTCAACAACATCTATTTTGTTATCCATTGCTGCTTGAAGATCAACATGATCAGATCCTATTCCTGCAGTAATTGCCATCTTTAAGTTTTTTGCTTTAGCGATTCTTTCTTTAGTTAAGTAATATGGAAAAAAAGGTTGCGAAATAACAATATCTGCATCAACTATATGTTTGTCTGCTTCACAGCCATCTCCATCTTTACTATTAGTAACAACTAATTCATGTCCATTGCTCTCTAAAAACTTTCTTAGCCCAAGTTCTCCAGACACACATCCTAACAGTTGTCCTGGTGTAAAATCCCTACCTTTTGGTGATGGCAAAGTCATACCGTCAGGATATTTTTCTAATTTTGGAAGATCTGATAAAGGATATGATTTGGGCATTCCTTCTTTAGGATCATCGTATAAAATACAAAGTACTTTCATTTTCTCACTCCTAATATTTAATTTATTTATATAAACTTAATTTTTTTGAAAATTGTAGCATAGAATTAGACGATTGATCAAACATATTATGACAAGGGATATTTTTTTTTTGCAATGAATCTATTTAAAATTACTCCAAACAGTATCAAAATAATAGAACCAAATATTATAGGGTTTAAAAGATAATTATAAGATGCAGACCCCATTAAAACTACTATAGGATTACCTCCAGCTGGAGGATGAGTTACGTTGAGCAATATCATTAATCCAACAGCTATGCCTACGGCTAGAGGTATCGATAAATACAAAGGAAGAGGTATAAAATTTACAAATATAACCCCAACACTAGCAGTTAATAAATGGCCAAAAAAAATATTTTTTGGTTGTGCAAATGGACTTTCTGGATATCCAAAAAGCAAAACCATAGTCGAACCAAAAGATGCAATTAAAAAAACTCCAAATTGAGTTTTGTAAGTCAAAAGAGTTAATACTCCAATTGTAATGAATGAAAAAACTGCACCAAATAATACTTGTTTAAAATTATTAAATTTCATCTTAAGATTTTAACGCTTTATTTAAAGTTTGAAAAGGTAGCAATAAACAATTTTTTCTTGTTATATTTTTTTTTGTAAATAAAACTTGATATTGAGGCCATTCTTTTTCAAATTTATTATGACTATTAGAAAAAAAATTCTCAACATCATTTAGCAACTGATTAATAATTTTAACTTTTTTATTTTTAATATTAATTGCCAATAAACTTGCTGAGGCTTGGCAATAAATACATGATTTAGATTGATAACCAAAATCAAGTATTTTATCATTGTTGATTTTTAATCTTATTTCGATTTCATCTCCACAAATAGGGTTCTTATTTTTTGCCTTATGGGTAAAATTTTCAACAATTTTAATATTTTCGGTGTTTGAGGCAATTTCTAAAATTTTTAAGTCCATTTATAATTCTTTTAATAAAATATTATTGTTTTATATTTAATTTAATTAATGAAAACAATATCTATAGTGTAATAATTGAAGACAAAATGATCACAGATAATATAAAATATTAACAAAATGATAGATTATAAAAAAGCAATATTAAAAATTAAAAGAAATAAAATTAAAATTAATTCAGAAAAAATTTTATCTATTAATTCAATTAATAGAGTCGCTTCTTCCGATGTTTATTCCCCCAACAATTATCCTTCGGCAAATAATTCATCTTTTGATGGTTATGCTATAAATTCAAAGGAAACTAAAAACTTAATAAAAAAAAAATTTAAAATATTAAAAACAATTGCTGCTGGAGATAATCCAAAGACTAAAAAAGTCCCAAAAAACTCAACTATAGAAGTTATGACTGGTGCAATAATTCCAAAACCATTTGATGCAGTTATACCAATTGAACAAATAAAGTTTTATCCTAAAAAAAATAAGTACAAATATATTATTGTCGATCAAAAAATAAATAAAAATGATTATATTAGATTTGAAGGTTCAGATTTTAAAAAAAATGAAAAAGTAATAAATAAAGGTGAAATAATTAAACCCCAACATATTCTTGCTTTAAAAGCTCTAGGAATTAAAAAAATTTTAGTTAAAAAAAAACCATCTATAGTTTTTTACACAACAGGAAATGAAATATCTAATAATGAAAAAATACCAAAATGGAAAGTAAGAAATTCAAATGGTTATTATATAAATTCTTTTCTAAACTCTTTGCCAATTATTTTTAAGGAAAAAAAAATATTAAAAGATCACGATAAAAGTAAATTTAAGAAAGAAATTAAAAATTTTTTAAGCTCAGATTCTGAATTGATAATTACGTCGGGAGCAATTTCTGCAGGAAAATTTGATTTTGTTCCACAAATAATTAAACAATTTAAAATAAAAGAACTTTTTAAAAGTGTAGCAATGAGACCTGGAAAACCAGTGATGTTCGCTAAATTTAATAAAAATAAAAGCTTCTTTGGATTACCTGGCAATCCAATTTCTTCCGCTACATGCTTCAGATTTCTTGTATTACCTTTTTTATTTTATTCATTGGGAGTTAAAAATGATATTTTTATAAATGCAAAAATAAAAAATAAATTTGTTAAAAAAAAAAAGTTTACAAGATTTATCAAAGGTAGAATCTATTTTTCAAAAAAAGGTACAGTTGAATTTCAAATACTAAAAGGACAAGAGTCTTATAAAATTAGTCCTTTTGTTAACTCAAATGCCTGGGGCCTATTTCCTAGCGGCAAAGCAATATTCAAAAAAGGTGAATATATTAAATGTTTCACACATTCTGGTATTAATGAATTATTTATTAGCTAATTAAATTTTCTTGAGTAAAAAAAGAATAGGTAATAAAAATCGAGGATGTTTGAATTAAAAAATCCAAGATCTGCCATTCCAGTAGTTTTAATAGCGGGCCTTTTTTGGTCTTTTGGACCTTATGTAGTTAGACATATAGATAATGCTTCTTCTGTTCCTTGGCAATACTTGTGGACTAGAGGATTAGTAATTTTTTTATTATTGAACTTTTTTTTATTTATAGAAGAAGGAAAAGAATTTTATAAAAATTATTTTAAAATTGGTTTATCAGGATTCATTGGAGGAACAGGACTAGGGTTAGCCATGATAACTTTTATATGGTCAATAACATCTACATCCGCAGCAATCACTCTTTTATGTTTAGCTGCAATGCCATTTATTACTGCTTTATTAGGTTTTCTATTTTTGAAAGAAAAAATTTCTACTAGTGTTTTAATATCAATATTTATTGCTGCCATAGGTCTATCAATAATGGCTTTCGGAAATCACCCAAAAGGATCTCTTTTGGGATTACTTTTTGGATTAATTTCAGCAATAGGATTTGCAATATTTTCAGTTTCTTTAAGATGGAAAAAAGAAACCCCAAAATTTACTACTGTAGCTTTTGCTGGATTAATTTGTTTTTTATTTTCATCTTTTATAATTATGTCTAATGATTTCAGTTTTTTATCTTCAGGGAAAAATGAAGCATTATTTGCAACACATGGAACATTGGTATGCGTTGGATTAATTTTATATTCAATAGGATCAAAAAATTTACCAGCGGCAGAATTAACTTTATTATCTTTAACAGAAGTCGTAGGAGGAATTTTTTGGGTATGGCTTCCTTGGCTTGGAATTAATGAAATTCCATCTACAAATACTATAATAGGCGGTTTTTTCATATTTATTGCAATTTTTTATTACAGTTTAATTACTCAAAATAATAAACGTTTTATAGGATTAAACTAACTAAAGCTTGATGAAAACAGAAAAAATAATTGTTAATAGTTGGAACGAGTGGGATCCCTTAAAACATGTAATTGTTGGTAGGGCAGATGGCACTTGTATTCCTGCTCCTGAGCCAGCTTTAGATGCCAAAGTTCCAGAAGACTCTGATATGAGAGGAAAATTTGGACCAAGAACTAAAGATACTGTAGATAAAGCAAATCAATTACTTGATAATTTTTCTAACATATTATCTAAAAGAGGAATTATAGTAGATAGACCAGATCCAATAAATTTTAATCAAAAAATTTCTACACCTGATTGGGAAGCTGAGACTATGTTTGGATGTATGCCACCAAGAGATGTTTTGTTAACTGTTGGAAATGAAATATTAGAGGCAACAATGAGTTATAGATGTAGATGGTTTGAATATTTATGCTATAGGCCTTTATTAAAAAAGTATTACAACTCTGATCCAAATATGCGACATGAATCTGCACCAAAACCAAGATTAACAGATGTAGATTATAGAAAAGACTATTTATCTGAAAAAATTGGAATCCAAAAAAGATTAGAATGGACAGAAAAAAAATTTTTTGTAACTACTGAAGAAGAACCATTATTTGATGCTGCAGATATTTTAAGATTCGGAAAAGATTTAGTGGTTCAGCATGGGTTTACTACAAATTTAAAAGGCATTGATTGGATTAAAAGACATTATAAAGATCATAGAGTTCATGCTGTTAATTTTCCAGGAGATCCTTATCCAATTCATATAGATGCAACATTTACACCAATTAAAGAAGGTTTAATTATCAATAATCCTCAAAGAAAACTTCCAAAAGAACAAAGAAAGCTTTTTGAAGATAACGATTGGGAAATTATTGATGCAGCTCAACCTGCTCATAATTCTCCACCACCTTTATGTTACTCTTCGGTATGGCTTTCAATGAATGTACTTGTGCTAGATTCAAAGACTGTATGTGTTGAAAAAAGTGAAGTATATCAAGCAGACCAACTTGATAAACTTGGAATGGAAGTTGTTCCTGTTGAATTAAGAGATGCCTATGCATTTGGCGGAGGTCTTCATTGTTGTACAGCAGATGTATATAGAGAAGGTAAATTAAAAGATTATTTCCCTAAACAATAATCAGCTAGGATTGTCTTTTAAAAACTCAATGAATTTAACAACATCATCAAACTTTTCATCATCTATATCTTTGTAGCTTGAATTAAATTTACTTTTTACACATATTGCAACATGAGCATAAGGATTTCTTCCTTTTGGATGATTAGGATGATCTGGTAGCTGTCCTTCGAGATAATCACCAGCTTCCTGAATAATTTTCCAGAGTTTACTTGCGTTTTCTTTGTTCATGCCACAAGCTATTTATTTTTAAATTTCTCTTCTTTTTTTGGTTTTCTGAAAACTATGCTATCTAAATAAACTCTTTGATCTGGTAAACTTTCCCAATCAGAATTCCAATAACCAATTGTTCTGTGCCTATAAATTCCAAATTTCATATACCCACCAGTGCATGTGTCAGCTAAAGTTTTTATATTCTTAAGATCTGCAATAACTTTATTATTTTTATAAATTTTAAACCTACCAGTTTCATCCAATTTCCAGAGAACATGAAATTTTAGATGCGTCCATTTTCCTTTTAGATCCTCAATTTTCCCAATGATGACAGGTTCAGAGGCATAAGCTGCTTTACTAGCCCAGCTATAATAATGCTCCCCTTTATATTTAAAATCTTGAGCCCAAAAATGACAACAGCTATGACAACCTTTTGCTTTGTTGTCAGTATGCATCTGTCCAATTATTACTACAGCACCTTTTTTTAAAGGTTCATAAGTTTCATCAAAATAAACAGCGTACTCAAAAATATGCTCTTTATTTTTTAATTTCATATCACCCAAATTTAATTCTTGCCTACTTCTATTGCCCCTACCATCACATTGGATTTGAGTTGTTTGCGCTTTTCCTGTGCCACAACCTGCATCTTCTCTATTTACTGTAACCTGAATACTTGTTTTTCCCTCATATACTGGAAATCCATCAGATGCTTTTACTTCTATAATTCTATTCACTTTTTTTTCTGACATAGAAATAAATTGCTTCTTATAGCCTTTAATATCTTTGAATTTAGTTTTATGGTTATCTGAAAAAGCTGTGCCTGAAAATATTAATAAAAAAATAACTATAAAGCTTTTTTTCATGATCCAAGATTACCAAATCCTGAACCGAGAGTCTAATTGCTTGAAAATAGCTATTTGATTTATCTCAAAATGTTCTAGTTTGGGACTAGTTTTTTTTATCTCTTTCATTTTCTTTTTGATCTGAGAGATTCACTCCAGTATCTGGATCTAGTTCAATACCCAAAGGAGTAATATTTCTTGGCAATGGTGTAAAAGTATTATCTGGATTTTCTTCAGTTTGTCTTCTAGTCATTCTATAAATTCCAAATACAGTTATTGCTGATTGAAATATAAACAAGAAAACAAATAATCCATTTGGACCTAATTGTTTCATAAAAAAAGAACATAAAAAAGGTGAAACCATAGCACTTAACGCAAATATAGTTTGCATTCCTGCTCCAGCAGATACAAATTTTTCTTTTGGTAAAAAATCATTAACATATGCAAGATTAAGTGAAAATAAAGGCAAACACATCCCTGCATAAAGACTTATAAAAACATAAAATAAAATTCTATGATTACTTATGTGCTGTAAAACAGTTTTTATATCTGGAGATAAATTTATAAAATCTGGTGATATTGAAACTGAAAAGAAGCACAATATTGTTAATATAGATCCTAAAAAAGTTGTAATAATTATAATTAATCTTCTATCAAAACGATCAGATAAATAACCAATTGGCCATTGAAATAAAGCACCTGCAATTGTAATTAGAAACAAATATAAAGAAATTTCCAAAACAGAAAAGTTCATTAATGCCCCATAAACAGCACCCATAGTAAAAATTGCTGGATGAATAAAGCCAGTGCAAAACATACTAAAAGCTGCAAGGGGAGAAATATTATACAATTCTTTCATATTAATAGATTTTATTTTTTTAAATTTTGGCGGTTTACGTTTAGTAAGAAGTATTGGAACTAAAGCTATTGATAATAATAAAGAAACCAAAATGAATGGTTCGTATTTTTTTGGACTACTAAAGTTTAATAAAAGATTACCCAAACCAATTCCAATAAATGTTATAATCATATAAATTGACAAAACTTTTCCTCGAGTTTTGTTCGTAGCCCTGTCATTAAGCCAACTTTCAACAACAACAAATATACTTATAATACTAAAGCCAGTTATAAATCTTCCAATAATCCAAAGATAAGGATCTACAAAAACTGAATGAAGCAAGATACTTAGTGATGCAGTAGAAGCAAAAGCTGCAAAAACTCTAATATGACCTACTTTACCAACTAAATTTGGAACAACATTTGCTCCAAGAAAATATCCAATAAAGTAGCCAGACATTAACGCACCTGTAGCTATAATGTTAAAATTTTCTAATACTGCTCGTACACCTAATAAATTTCCCTGAAGTCCATGGGCAATAATAAGCAGACCATAACCTAGAAAAAGAGCCCAAGAATTTTTAATAAGTTTTCCCATTTCTGCGTGAGTATGCTTTCTATATAAAAAAGCAAGTAGTTAATTTTTTATTATGTTTTTTTTATGGCTATAAAAGAATGTATAGCTATTGTAAAAATAATTAGCAGTCCACCCAAGATTGTTTCTGTGCTAGGCTGCTCTTTTATTACTATCCAAACCCACAAAGGACCAAGAATTGTCTCTAAAAGGAAAAACAGATTTACTTCTGCTGCTGTTATAAATCTAGGCGCTATAGTGACAAGTACAAAAGGTATAGCAACACAAACAATGCACATTAAAGGAACTATAAAAATATCGTTTCCAAGTAATTTGAAATCTTTGACAAGAAAAACAGCAAAAATTGCAACAATAAGTTTTCCAATTACGGCCCCAGGTACGAGATTTCTTTTTTTTGCAGACCTAATTACTACAGCACCTACAGCTAATCCTAAGGCAGTTATTATTCCAAATATATCTCCTACAATATTTCCTAATTTTATTGAGTCATTGAATATAAAAATTACCGAGACAAATGTAATTATAATTGCTGTCCAAGTTTTTTTATCTGGGTTTTCTTTTAAAAAAATAGCACTTAAAATAGCTGAAAGCATAGGTGCCATTGCTATCATTACAAGTGTATTAGCAACGTTAGTATTTTGAATTGATATAATAAAAGTAATATTTGTTAGCGCAAAAGTTCCAGCATAAATAATTCCTGGAAAACCCATAGAAAATAATAATTTAAAAAAATTAGATCTATAAACAATCAAAAGACCGATCAATACAACAATAAATGGTATAGCCCCTCTATAAAAAAGTAGTCCCCAAGTCTCTATATTTGCTAATCTTATAAATAATGAGTCTGGAGTAAGAAAAAGTACTCCTACAAATGCTAATAAAGATCCTTTTTGCTGATTATTTAAATTTTTCATTATTTCAAATTATTTTGAATATAATCATTTATATCATATAAAGTTTTTAATTTTTCAGAGCAGGTTTGGTTTTTACATACTATTGCAAAAAAATCTTCTTCACTTTCTTTATAAATAATAGAAATATTTCCCATAAAATCTTTTAAGATATTTTTTTTAATTTTTTCAATTTCTTTTAGTTTTCCATGAAATGAAATTGTTATGTTTTCTTCACAAATATCTATTATTTTTAAATAACTGAACATCTGAGAAAAATTAAAATTAATATATGTATTAAATTCTTTGCTTAAAATATCTATTTTTTCAAACCAAGATTTATCATTTGTAATATTTTTTAATTTATTGCAAATTAGTAAAAACATACTATTTCCATTAGGAATATTGTTGTCAGCAATATCAATAGGATTTACGAACAAATCATTAGAATTAGAAATATTCTTTTGTAAAAGATTATAATCTTTATTAAAAAATAATTTCCAAGTTTCTTCCATTAAATTTTTACATTTATCTAAAGAAACTTTATCATTATTTATTTCATATAAAGTAATTAACAAAAGGCAATAGTAAACATAATCTTCTAAAAATACATCAACTTCAATTTTATCTTTGTTATAACAATGATAGATATTTTTTGTAAGTTTTTTACTAATAATATTTATTGTATTGATTGTAGTTTTGTATAAATCTTCATCATCAAGTAATAAAGATGAATAAAGATTTGAATATAGCCAATAGCAATTTAAATCGATTTGCACCTTATCATCAAAAAAAGGTTTAACTCTTTTTTTTCTTTCATTTAATAAAATTTTTTCAGCTTCTTTTATAACTAATAATTCTTCACTTTTTAAATTTTCAATATTATTTTCTACTAAAATATTAGAACCTTCAAAGTTACCACTTTCTGAAATTAAATATTTTTTTTTAAAAATTAGAAATTTTTCTTTTAAAATATTTTCTAATTCATGATAATCCCAAATATAGTATTTTCCTTCTATACCCTCGCTGTCTGCATCATATGCAGATCCCAATAGATTATTTTCAGAAATAAAATTTGAATTAATAAATTTTATTGTTTGAATAAGTTTATTTTTTAAATAATCTGATTTTTCTTTTTGTAAGAAATTGTTAAGTAAATTTACGTATAAAATATTATCGTAAAGCATTTTTTCAAAGTGTGGCACTATCCATTTATCATCAACAGTATATCTAGCAATACCACCTTCAAGCTGATCATAAATACCTCTAGATGAAATTTTATTTAAAAGTATTTCAACAGGTTTAAAAAAGTTAGATTTATTATTTTTTTTGTAGAAGTAGAAAATAGTATCAAATATATAAAATTGTGGAAATTTAGGAGAACCTTTAAAACCGCCATTTTCTTCATCTAAATATTGAATTATTTTTTCAGCGTAAGGTTCTAAATCTTGTTTTAATACAGCATTTTTTCTGTTTAATTCTTTAAAGATATTTTGTAGCTGTGAAACTTGTGCAATAATTTTATCTCTATTTTCTGAATAAACTTTTGAAACATTATCTAAGACTTGATTAAAACTTGGTCTACCTTGCATTTGTTTTGGTGGAAAATAAGTTCCACCAGTGAATGGAACTGCATTTTCATCTAAAAACATAGATAAAGGCCAACCACCTTGTGCACCTGTTAAAATTCCTAAACTTTTTTGAAATATTGAATCTAAATCTGGTCTTTCTTCTCTATCAACTTTAATATTTATAAACTTTGAATTCATAATATTTGCAGTTTCTGGGTTTTCAAAACTTTCATGAGCCATAACATGACACCAATGACAACTCGCATATCCTACACTTAAAAATATTGGTTTTTTCTCTCTCTTTGCTTTTAACAATGTTTCCTTATTCCAAGGCATCCAGTCAACAGGATTATTTTCGTGTTGTTTTAAATAAGGACTTTTTTCGTTTTTAAGAATATTAGCCAAATCAGTATATTTAATTGTTTGAAGCCGTGCTTAGAAGTGATAATTGAGTAATCTTATTTTCTCCTAATTCGTCAATGATTTCTATTGGATAGTCACCAGTAAAATAATGGTCAGTCAATTGCGGATAAATTTTATTTCTCTCTTCAAAACCCATTGCTTTATAGAGTCCATTAAGAGATAAAAATTTTATGGATTTTGCTTTTATAAAATTACATATTTCTTGGACAGATTTATTTGCTGCTAAAAGTTCTTTTTTGGTAGGCATATCAACACCATAAAAATCTGGATATTTTATTTCTGGACTAGCAATTCTAACATGAACTTCTTTTGCCCCATTGTCATATAACATTTTTACAATCTTATGTGATGTAGTTCCACGAACCAAAGAATCATCAATTAAAATTATTTTTTTATTTTTTATAACTGATTTGTTTGCATTTAATTTTAATTTTACTCCAAGGCTTCGAATTTTTTGAGAAGGTTCTATAAAAGTTCTACCTACATAGTGGTTTCTTATTAATCCCAAATCAAAATTAAATCCTCTTTCTTGAGCATATCCTAAAGCAGCAGCATTTCCTGAGTCAGGAACAGGTACCACTATATCCGCGTCTAATTTATCTTCTTTTGCTAACTGTGAACCAAAATTTTTTCGATGTTCATATGCAGTTTTTCCATTTAAAATACTATCTGGCCTTGAAAAATAAATGTATTCAAAAATGCAAGGTCTAACTTTTTTTGTAGAAAAAGGTTTTAAGCTTAGAAGTTTATCATTTTCTACATATACTAATTCTCCATTTTCAACTTCTCTTACAAATTTTGCTCCTATAATATCGAATGCGCAGGTTTCAGATGCAAATACATATGAATTTTTTAATTTTCCAATTACCAAAGGTCTTATTCCATAAGGATCTCTAACTCCTATAAGAGTATTTTGGGTCATCATAACTAATGAATATCCTCCTTGGATATGAAAAATTGAGTCAATAATTTTATCTATTGTTTTAAATCTTTTTGATTTTGCTATTAATTGAACAATTACTTCAGTGTCAGATGTAGTATGAAAAATAGCACCTTCTTGTACTAATTTATTTCTTAGAGTTATTGCATTTGTAAGGTTTCCATTGTGTGAAACTCCAATTCCTCCTGCATTAGTATCGGCAAAAAAAGGCTGAACATTTCTAAGTGCTGTTCCGCCAGTAGTTGAATATCTATTATGACCAATAGCATATTTTCCAGGTAGTTTTTTTAGTACTTTCTCTTTATTAAAATTATCTCCTACTAATCCAAATCTTTTTTCAGAATGATATTGTTTTCCGTCAAAAGTAACTATTCCACATCCTTCTTGGCCCCTGTGTTGTAGCGCGTGCAAACCTAAAGCTGTTAAAGTTGAAGCGTCAGAAGTATTACTGATTCCAAACACTCCGCACTCTTCATGTAATTTTGGATTATAGTTCTTGAACTTTATCTTTTGATTTTTCATAATCTTTTTGATTTGGAAATTCTTTTATAAGATAGTTACTACCATTTTCAACCCATGGAAAAGTAAAAGATGAATCTAGGTCAATTGGCCATTTTTTATGACTGTAAATTATAGTTATGGTTGTAAATATACAAACTGCGATAACGTAAGATCTTATAAAACCAAAAATAAAACCAAAGAATTTATCTAATGATCCCAATCCAGAATAAGTGACAGCTTTACTAATTCCTTTATTTATTAAAAGAATAACAAATATAACTAGAATGAAAATTATTATTCCTAAAGTAATATCTAATATATATTCATTATCAACTATATCTTTTACATAAGGTTTAACTTTTGGAAATAGAATTAAAGTAATTACATATGCCAGTAACCATTTTGATGCAGCTAGAATACTTAATGTAAATCCTTGTCTATAACATTTAATTAAAGACAAGATTGTAATTATTAAATAAACAAGATCAAAGCTAGAAATATTTTTAATTATTTCAAAAAAATAATCCATTTAAATTTTAAAGGGTTTAAAAAGTAATAGCATTGCAGGAAGAAGTGTTAAAACTGATAACATTGCAAATAACATTGCTATTCCTGTGAAAATTCCAAAATATATAGTTGGAATAAAATTTGATAAAAATAAAATAGAAAAACCAAATACAATAGTAATTGAGGTGTTGACTATAGCAACACCTACTGTTGAGTGACAATGTTTTATAGTTTTATTATAATCTTTAATTTTTGAGAATTCTTCTTTAAATCTGTATATATAATGAATACTGTTATCTACCGCAATTCCTATCGTAATTGCAGCAATTGTAATTGTCATTAAATCTAAAGGAATATTTAATATCCCTATTATTCCAAGAATGAAGAATGCTGCTAAAAAATTTGGAATAACACCTATTAAAGATAATTTAATATTTTTAAATAAAATTAAAAACATTGCTAATATTCCCATCATCACAAATCCTAAAGTTAAAATTTGTGACTTAAATAAACTTTGTAATAAATTATTAAATAGTATTAAAACTCCAGCTAATTTAAATTCATCATCTTTTAAGTTAAGCTTGTTTCTTAGATCAAAATTGATTTTCTTTAATAAATCATTCCTTCTTAAATTTTCTTGCGAGTCTTTTATTCTTAAATTAATTCTTGCTTCAGAGTTTTCTATTGATATGTAAGGATTTACTATCTCTTGTTTTATTGAGTCTGGAATTTTTGAGTAAAGAACTCCCATTTCGAGACTTCCTAATGGTTTATTATTATTTAAATTAGTCGCAACTTCTATAATAGATGAAAAAGATAGAACTTTTCCTACTTCAGGCAAAGTTTCTAGGTAATTATGAATTTTATCAATTTTGTCTATTTTATCTTTTGTAAACCAATATTTTTCAACGTTTTCATCGTCATCTTCCCCCCAATCATTCTCTTCATTACCATTATCAGATTCCTCTTCATTTTTTGGAAATTTAAGAATTATTTCTAAAGGAGTTGTACCACCTAATTTTTGATCTATAAGTTTCATACCTTTGTATATTTCAGTTTCTTTACTAAAATAATTTATAAAACTATTTTCTACTTCTAATTTATTAATTCCAATTATACTAAGTAAAATTACTAAAACTGTAATTAATAAAATTAATGATTTATTGTAAATTGATTTATTTGCTAAAAAATAAGTTATTTTTGAATTTTGGTTTTCTTTAATATTTATATTCTTATCATCTATAAAATTTATTAATGTAGGCAATAAAGAAAAAGTTATTAAAAAAGAAACAACCAAACCCATGGTCATCATCCATCCAAAATCTATAATAGGTTTTATTTCGCTAAAAATTAATGACAAAAAAGCACAAATTGTTGTTAGTATTGTATAAAGAATTGGCCAAAACATTTTTTTTGTAGTCATTAACAATATTTGAGATTTTTTTAATTTAGTAAAATTCCTTCTTAATTGTAAAAATCTAGTACTCATATGAATGTTCATCGCCATTGTTAAAATTAACATTAGTGCAATAAAATTTGATGATATAACTGTAACCTTCCACCCCAAAAGACCTAATATGCCAAGCATAATAATTACTGAAAAAAAGCAACTGCTTATTGGAATTATTATCCAAATTAATTTTTTAAAAATATACCAAAGTGTAAATATAATAAAAATCAACACACCTATTCCAAATACCACTATATCTTTTTTTATAAAAGATATCATGTCATCAGCTATCATAGGGATGCCACCCAAATGAATTTTTCCTATATCTTCATAACTTTTAATTATTTCTCTAATTTCTAAGATATTTTGATGTCTTTTTTTTTTAATTTTATCTTTATATTTTTCTAATTCATTTTTATTTTTAAATTCTTCATTTATTTCATTTTTTTTTAAATAAGCAATTATTGCAGTTGTTTTTCCATCTTCGCTAATTACAAAATTTTTGAAAACTGGACTATTTAAAATTTCTTCAAAACCCTTTTGTCTATCTATGCCATCGCTCTTTAAAGTGCTAAAATTTTGAAGTTTTTCATTTAGTGTCTCATCAGTACTATTTAAAAGAGGTATATCCAGCAATGTTACTACATTATGAATCCAGTCTAAGCTTTGGATTTTATATTTAATACTTAAAAGATTATTAAATGAGTTATCAGAAATCATCGAATCTTTAGGAGTAAAAGTTAATACTAAAAATTCTCTTGAGCCATATCTTTCTGTAACTTCATTTAAATATTCTAGGTCTGGATCCCCTTCAATTAAAAGAGTTTCTGAAGAAGCATCAAGTCTAAAATTTTTAGAAAAAAAACCAAAAAAACCTAAAAGAATCAATAATGTAACAAAAACAATCTTTGGTTTTTCGATAATATTTTTTTGATAAAAATCAGCTAACATTCAATATTAGCTTTTATAATTTATTCTAGTTATTTTGAATATCTTTAAATTTGGTAAACATTGCCTCAAATTCAAGCATAATATTACCAGTCGGTCCATGACGCTGTTTTCCTATTATTATTTCTGCCAAGTTTACAACTTCGTTCATTTTTGCTTGCCATTCGGCATGTTCTACTGTGGCAGGTCTTGGTTCTTTTCTTTCCATATAATATGCTTCTCTATAAACAAACATTACCACATCGGCATCTTGTTCAATAGATCCAGATTCTCTAAGGTCAGACAGTTGAGGTTTTTTATCATCTCTTTGTTCTACAGCTCTTGAAAGTTGCGATAAAGCTAGAACTGGCACCGAGAGTTCTTTAGCCAAAGCTTTTAATCCTTGAGTAATTTCAGAAATTTCTTGAACTCTTCCATCTTTTATATTATTTGCTTTCATTAATTGAATATAATCAACAACAACCATGTCGAGTCCATATATTCTCTTTATTCTTCTAGCTCTATTACTTAAGGCAGCTATACTAATTGCGGGTGTTTCATCAATATATAGAGGTAAATCAGAAATATTTTTTGAAGTTTCGATAAATTTATCAAATTGATCTTCTGAAATTCTTCCTCTCCTTATATCATTTGATTTTATTTTTGATTGTTCAGCTAAAATTCTAGTAGATAGTTGTTCTGAAGACATTTCTAAAGAAAAAAAAGCAATTGAAGATTTTTTATTATCGTCTTGAATTTTTTTTGCTGCATTAAATGCAATATTTGTTGCTAAAGCAGTTTTACCCATAGAAGGTCTTCCAGCTATTATTACTAAATCAGACTTATGTAGTCCTCCAAGTCTATCATCTAAATCTGTCATACCTGTTGGTACACCAACTATACCTTCTTCATTTTTATAAGCATTTGATGCCATTTCTATAGTTAATTTCATGGCTTCATCAAATTTAACAAGAGAGGAACTAAAAGAACCTTTTTCAGCTAAATCAAATAAAGATTTTTCAAAATTTTCAATTATTTTCTGACCATCTTGATCTAAATCATTTAATTTTGCAGAATCTATAATATTTTCTGAAATTTTTATTAATTCTCTTTTTACATACAAGTCATAAATTAGTCTTGAATACTCAAGCGCTTGTCTTGTTGATGTTGAAAATTTAGTTATATTTATTAAGTAATCTGGAATATTTAGAACGTCTTTTTGATTTTCAAAATGATTTTTTAAAGTTATAGGATTTGCTAACATTCCACCATAAAT
>CACLLR010000010.1 GCA_902607805.1 uncultured Pelagibacteraceae bacterium | reverse complement strand
TTCTTGATAATTTTCATGACCTTTGCCTGCAACTAAAAGAATATCTCCTGGATCAAGATCTTTTATTGATTTTGAAATTGCCTTTTTTCTTGAAGATATTTCAATTAATTTTTTTTTTTCTATATTAACTTTTATTTGTGATCTTATTTTTTTTGGATTTTCTTTTCTTGGATTATCATCTGTTAGATAAATTTTATCACAATAATCATTTGCAATTTTTCCCATAATTTTTCTTTTTGGCTTGTCCCTTTCTCCGCCACAACCAAATACAATTGAAATTTTACTAAATTTAAAATGTTCTCTGACACTTAATAAACAACTTTTTAATGCTTCAGGTGTATGTGCAAAATCTAATATAACAATTGATTTATCAAATAAATTTCCTATTTTTTCTAATCTCCCTTGTGCTGGCTTAATTTTTTCTATTACTTTGATTATTTTATTAATTGCTAAATTTGATTCATTGCAAGCAAGCATAGCCATTATTAAATTTTTTATTTGAATTTTTCCAATTAATTTTGTTTTAAAAAAATAATTTTTATTTTTATAATTAAATTTAACAATTTGATAATTTTTTAAAATTTTATTTTCTAAAATTTTAAGTTTTGATTTTTTTTTCCCAATTGTAATTTTTTTTATATTTTTTTTATCGGATATTTTTTTTAATTTCTTTGATTCATTTATTTCTTCATCATATATAATTTTTGAATTTTTTTTCATAAGCTTATTAAATAAAATTAATTTAGAATTAAAATAATCATTAAAAGTTTTATGATAATCTAAGTGATCTCTTGAAAGATTTGTAAATATTCCAACGTTAAATTTTATACCATCTAATCTATTTTGTTTTAGTCCATGACTTGAAGCTTCTAAAATAACATTTTCAATTTTTTTTAATTTAAGTTGATTTAAAATTTTATTAACTGTTAAAGGATCGAGAGTAGTATTTTCAGTTTTAATATTTTTTATTGTTGTATTAACACCTAAGGTTCCAATAGATGCAACTTTTATATTATTTAGTTTTAAAATTTGAAAAAAAAAATTTGCAATAGATGATTTTCCATTTGTACCGGTTACAGCTATTAAATTTCTTGGTTTTTTTGAATAAATTTTTGAAGCACAATCAGATAATAATTTTCTTGGATTTTCTGAGTGTAAAAACAATACACCATCTTTAAATCCTTCAAATTTTTGATTTGAAATAATAGTTTTTGCACCTCTAGCAATTGCATCTTTTATATAATTATTTCCATTTTGTTTTAATCCTTTAATAGCAAAAAAAATGTCATATTTTTTACATTTTCTACTATTAAATTGAAGATTGTTAAAATTTATAGAGCTAAAATTTTTATCTAAATTTTTAAAAATTTTTTTAATTTTCATTATAAAAAAAATAAATTCTTAGTATTTTGTGGCTAAAATTGGTCCAATATTCTCAATAATTTTTCCTGCTATTTCCACTGAAGTCCATCCAGCTGTATTTCTCCAATTTCCTTTATATTTCCATCCACTTCCATCTTTAAAATAATAAGTATATTCTTTATTTGGTTTAGGTTCATCAAGTAATACTAATAATACAAACTTTGGTTTTGAAGTTGGAAATACTGCTGTAAAAGTATTTACTTTTTTATCGGTATATCCTCCAACTGAATTTTTTTCTGCTGTTCCTGTTTTTCCTCCAATTTCATAGCCTGGAATATTGGCAAAACCTGCTGTTCCTTCTTTTGTTGAAACAATTTTACGTAGAATTGGATTAATTTGATTTGAAACTTCTTCTTTTAGTATTCTTTTTTCTATTTTGTAGTTTTTTTTTTTAATTAAAGTTGGAATAATATTAAATCCTCCATTTGAAATTATAGAATAACCTTTTGCTAATTGAAGAGGTGTAGTTGTTATTCCATGACCAAATGAAGTTGTTGCAAGTTTACATTTGCCCCAATTAAATGGTATAGGTTTTCCAACCTCTTCAAGATCAAATTCTATTTGATCCAAAACACCTATATTTAAAAGAAAATTTTTTAATTTTTCAATACCTAATTTTTGACCTATTCGAACTGAGCCAATATTACCTGATCTAATTAAAATCTCTTCTGCTGTTAGATCTGTTGGAATTTTTTCATCATATTCACCAATAGTATGTTTGCCGCAACGAATTTTTTTTTCTAATTTTTCAAATTTAGTATTTGGAGTAATAATTCCTTCATTTAATCCAGCTGCAAATGTAAATGTTTTAAAAACTGATCCTAATTCATAAACACCTTTTGTGGCTCTATTAATATAAATTTTATCTTTAATTGCTTGTCTTGTATTTAAATCAAAATCTGGAAGTGATACCATTGAAAGTATTTCTCCATTATTAACATTCATTAAAATAGCAGCACCTCCTATATAATCGAATATTTCTTTAAAATTTATTAGTTGTTTTCTAATTAAATATTGCAATTCAGTATCTAATGTTAAAGTTAATGGCTCTTTAGAGGTTTTTAAATTAAGATCAAATTTTTTTTCAATTCCTGATATTCCATTATTATCATCATCAATCTGTCCTAATATATGACTAAATAGACTTCCATGTGGATAAATTCTTGTAATTTTTTCTTCAGTAATAATTGATTTGTCACCTATTAATAAAATTTTATCGTATCTTTCTTTATTTACTCTTTTAGCAAAGTAAAAAAATTTATTTCCATTTATTTTTTTTCTTACTTGATTATAATTTACTTTTGGAAATAACATTTGAAGTCTAATTAACAATTTTTTTTTATTTATTATTAAATTAGGATTAATTCCGATATTTGTAGTTAAAACACTTTTGGCTAAAATGTTACCTTCTCTGTCAAGTATAGTTGATCTAAAATCAGACTCAGAAATAGATTTAGTTTTAAAATTTTTTTTAAGTGATCCTAAATATATTACTTTGGTAGAAAAAATAATTGCTAATATAAAAAATATAAAAAATATAAATGAAATTCTATTGAAAGAAATTTTAAGATTTTTATCTTCTATATTGTAATAAAAATTATCATTTTCATCAAATTTTATATGTTCTTTTTTTTCATTCATTTTTATTTTCTAAATAATTTTTAATAGTTAAATTGTTTTTTTTGAAAGTAATTATCTTTGAATTTTCAATATTTATTGGATTTAAATCATCTTCAAAAAACTGAGATTGATACTCCATTAATTTTTCAGGAGAACTTAAGTAATTATAATCTAATAAAACATATTCATAGTTATCTTTTAAAAGTCTTAAATTTTCTTTAGTTATATAAATTTTATTATCAATTTCTTTTGTAGATTTTTTTGTAATTGTTGTTGATACAATTAAAATTAATATAACAACTATAAAATAAATTTTTTTCACAATTTTTTGCTAAGGTTTTCTATTTCTATTAAATATTTAAATTTATTTAAAAACTCTTCAAAATTATTCGTATTATTAATTTTTATTCCATATCTAAGTTTAGCAGATCTAGAGGAGGGATTTTTACTAATTTCAGATAATGAAGGTAAAATTGGTTTTTTTTTAATTAATTTGAATAATTTATTTGGACTTTTTTGATCTGGCAAATATCTAGATGTTTTTTTATCTTCAGAGTAATGTCTAAAAAAAAACTTTACAATTTTATCTTCTATCGAGTGAAATGTTATAACAGCTATAATGCTTCCAGTTGGTAGAATTTTGAAACTGTTTATTAATCCATATATTAATTCACTGATTTCTTTGTTAACAAATATTCTTAAAGATTGAAAAATTTTTGTTGAATTGTGAACTTTTGTTTTTCTAAATTTTTTAACTTCATCTATAATTTTTACTAAATCTTCATTCAATATGTTTTTTTTTTCTCTTTCAATTATAATTTTTTTTGCAATTTTTTTTGACATTTTTTCTTCACCAAATGTTTTAAAAACTTTAATTAGACTATCTTCAGATAAATTATTTATCACTTCGTGAGCTGAGTAATTGTTTAATCCCATTTTCATATTTAATTTACCTTTATGATTAAATGATAATCCCTTTGTAGGATCTTTTATTTGGGATAATGAGTAACCTAAATCAAAAATTATTGCTTTGATATTTTTTTTTTCAATTTTAATATTACCAATCTTACTGAAAGTATTTATTTCAAAATTTAATCTATTAATAAATTGTTTTTTTAATTTTTCTGCTATTTTCAAAGATTTTAAATCTCTGTCTATTGCAAATACTTTATTGCTTTTGTTTTCTAATATTTTTTTTGAATATCCGCCATTACCAAATGTGCAGTCAATAAATGAGCCACCATAAAGAGGGGAAATAATGCTGATTAACTCATCTAGCAGAACTGGAAAATGTTCTTTTTCCAGATTTATGGTGGCGTTCATTTATTTTTTTGAAGACCATTAATTTTTCTGTCTTCTCAAAAATGCTGGAATTTCTAATTCTTCTTCATCATCAGAATTTTCTGAATTTTCAAATGATTTAAATTCTTCAGAATCTAGAGGTTTATCAGAATTAAATAATTCGGGAGTTTCCTCTTCTATAGATTCAATTCCAAAATTTTCCAAGCCATTGGAAGGAATATTGTTTTCTTCAATTAATTCCTTTGTTTCTGCAATTTCATCGGAAGCTTTAACTTCTAAATTATCTTTAAATTCTATATCCAAATCTTCTTTAACGTCATTTGCTGAATTGATATTTTTATCAATTTCACTTTGATAGTTTGAATTAGTTTCAGTATTTTGCACAACTTCATTTTCTAATTTTAAAGCAGTTGCCCCTTCTGAAACAGGATTTGACATTGAATTGTTAAAGTTAAATGACTGAGGTGTACCCATATTAGTAAAATCTGAATATCCTGGATTTCTATTTTGGATTCTATGAACCATATTAATAACAGATTTAGCTTCAGGCTGTTGACCATCTAACGCTGTAGCAACAATCGAAACTCTCATTGTCCCATCTAATTGTGGATCAGTTATAGCTCCAATAATTAATTCAGCTTCAGGATCTACTTCTGCTCTAACTTTATTTACAGCCTCATCAACTTCAAAAAGTTTAAGATCTTTTCCGCCTGTAATATTTACAAGTAATCCTTTTGCACCTTTCAAAGTGTAATCGTCAATTAAAGGATTGCTTAATGCAATCTCGGCTGCTTTAGTTGCTCTTCCTTCTCCATCGGCTTGGCCTGTTCCCATCATTGCTTTACCCATAGAACTCATAACTGTTTCTACATCGGCAAAATCTAGATTTATTAACCCAGGTCTGACCATTAAATCAGTTATACTTTGAACACCATGTAACAAAACATCATTTGAAAGTTCAAAAGACTCCTCAAATGTTGTTTGTTCACTTGCAATTTTAAATAAATTTTGATTAGGAACTACTATAATTGTATCAACATGTTTTCTAAGTTCTTCGAGTCCTTGTTGAGCTCTTCTCATTCTAGATGGACCCTCATATAAAAATGGTAACGTAACAACACCTACAGTTAAAATATTTAATTCTTTTGCAGCTCTTGCAATTACATGTGCAGATCCAGTTCCTGTTCCGCCTCCCATCCCAGCAGTTATAAAAACCATATTCGAACCTTGCAAAGTATTAACAATATCATTTAAAGACTCGTCTGCTGCTGCTTGACCTATATCAAGTTTAGCTCCAGCTCCAAGACCTTTGGTTAAATTTAATCCTATTTGAATTTTAGCTTTTGCTTTACTAACTTTTAAGTCTTGAGCATCTGTATTTACAGCAATGAATTCAACTCCCTGTAAACCTGCATCAATCATGCCATTTATAGCGTTTCCTCCTGCTCCTCCCACTCCAAGAACTAATATCCTTGGTTTCAACTCTCTAATATCTGGTGTTTTAAAGTTTATAGTCATTTTTTTTATCTCCCTTTTAGTTATTAAATTGCCGCTCCCATTTAAGGCTAGCTCTGTGAATGTTTGATTTTCTTTTTGCAGTCACCCTAAATTTTTCAAAATTTGTTGGCTCCCATATTTGGAAAGTTTTTCCTTGACCAACAAAAAGCATACTATTTTTAATTTTTGCATGTTTTAATAATTTCGATGTTAATAAAATTCTACCTTCTCCATCAAATTGTAAGTTTATACTTTCGGACAAAATTGATGTTGAAAAATAATCTTTCTTTTCTTCAAATGGGTTTAAAGAGTCTATGGCGCTCGAAATTTTCTCTATTCTATCTTGCGGCCAGGCCTCAATGCATTGATTATTAAAAGATGGATAACATATTACTCCATTGTAACCTAAATTCGATAAATGAGATCTAAAAGAAGATGGCACAGAAACCCTTCCCTTTTTGTCCAGTTTGTTTTCGTAAGTCGATAAAAACATAGTTCATAATACAACCCATATTTGGGTTTTTATGGGATATTATGGGTTTTATTAACAACCGTCAATACATATATTTTAATATAAAAAGTCCTATTTCTAAGAACAAATATGAAACAGTTTTTTGAATTTAAAATTTAAATAAGATTGCCAGATAAACTGTAAGCCGGGTTCTGTCATTTAAACCTATCATTTATCTAGGCCTTAAATCACTTTAAGGCTCAAGCAACTAACCCTGATGACTAGCCAAAGACTGCTTTTAGTTATTTCTAACAATGTCATCTCTACTCAGTCTTGCTCTCGGTGGGGTTTTCCATGCGCTGTTTGTTACCAAACCAGCCGGTGTGCTCTTACCACACCTTTTCACCCTTGCCTTGATAAGGCGGTTTATTTTCTGTGGCACTGTCCCTGGGGTCTCCCCCGCCAGTAGTTAACTGGCACCGTGTCTTTGTAGAGCCCGGACTTTCCTCCCTAAATAATTTAGAGCGATAAGTCATTTATCTGGCTTGGTCAAAATATTTATTTTTTCAAAACTTTCAAGAGAAATTATTCTATATTTTACATATTTTTTCACTAATAATTAAACATTCTTTGTCTATTTTTCCATTTATTAACTCAGGTCTAAATCTCATTTGAAATGCTTTGATAAGTCTAATTTTTTGATTTAAATTAACTTTTTTGACAAAATATCCAATTTTTTTTAAACAAAAAATAAATTTATTTTTATCAATATTTGATATCTTTGCTCTTCTTAATTTTCTTAATCTTTTTTTATTTAAATTATGCCAAACACCAATTCCATTTTTTGCAAGATGGGGCCATGGAAATTTTTCACCTGGATCTTTTTTTCTAAGATAAGCAATATCTGAATGGCCCAAAAAATTTTTTTTATTTATTTTATATTTTTTAATTAAATACTTAGTAAGTTTTATAATCGAATTAATTTGATTATTATTATATTTTTTATATCCAAATTGATGTCCACTGTTTTGAATTTCTATGCCAATTGAATAATTATTAAGATTGTTGTATTTTTTCCAATTTGATATTCCTGCATGCCAAGATGAATATATTTCTGGCACCATTAAAATAATATCTCCATCTTTTTTTATAAAATAATGGCAACTTACTTTGGATCTAACATTAGTTAGTCTATTAATCGCCTTATTTTGGCTACTCATTCCAGTGTAATGAAATACAATAAATTTTATGTTTTTCTTAATTCTCTTTTTAGTTGAAAAATTTGGTGAGTAATTTAGTGAGATTTTGCTTATCATTAATAGCCTTTTATCATAGTAAATTCTCGTTTACATTGATAAAAGATGTAACTATAGAAAGCATAAATATTATGAAAAAAGGTCTTATACTATTGCTGTTAGCTTTTTCTCTATCCGTAAACGCACATGCTGGAACAGATGGCCAAAACGATTTGTCAAAAAATCCTAATGGTGAAGTAAAAGATTGTTTTGAAGGAATAAATAGAGGTGTATTTGCTTTCAACCAAGCTTTAGATCAATTAATTATTGAACCTGTCGCAAAAGGATATAGATTTTTACCTTCTCCTATAAGATCGGGAACAAGTAATTTTTTAAGTAACCTTTCTTTGGTAGTTACAATTCCAAATAATTTATTACAAGGTGAAATGGGTTTGGCTGGAAAAAATAGTGCAAGATTTGTTGTTAATTCTACTGTAGGTATTTTGGGTTTATTTGATCCTGCTTCTAAAATGGGACTTAATAGTTATGAAAAAGAAGATTATGGACAAACCTTAGGTAGATGGGGAGTAAATGAAGGTTGTTATTTGGTCTTGCCAGTATTAGGTCCATCTACAGTTAGGGATACTATAGGAGACGTTGTAGGTTATCTAGGTGGTGATCCTTGGTATAACGTTACAGTAAGAAATGATACACATTATTTTTCTGATTTTGATTATTATGCATCTGTAGCTACACTTGGTATTGATTTTAGAGCAAAAAATATAGAGTCTTTTGAAAACCTTGAAAAAAATTCATTAGATTTTTATGCGTCTGTAAAAAGCTTATATTTACAAGACAGAAAAAGAAAAATATTAAACTCTGATGAAATAACCGATACACTTGATGATAGTGATTGGGAAGAAATAGATACAAATTAAAAATATTTTTTTATGTATAGTTCAAAAATCATAAAAAAACTGAATTTTTATTTAATTTTTGGTTTAATCTTCTTCTCATTTAACATTAGCCAGTCAAAAGAACCAATAAACTTTGTAGAAGAAGTAACTTCAAAAGCATCTAATGTTTTGATGACTAGCTTTGATAAAGAGGAAAAAATTAAGAAATTAAGAAAAATAGCTGAAGAAAATGTTGATATAAGAGGTGTTGGTTTTTATTCTTTAGGAAAACATAGAAAAAAAATAAACAAATCTCAACTAAATGAGTACCATTCTTTATTTAAAGAATATTTTTTAAAAAGTTTTTCAAGTAGATTATCTGAATATACAGATCCTAAAATTAATGTTTTATCTCAAGAAATTTTAAGTCCAAAATATACTATTGTGTCATCAATTTTAGTAGCTAGTGAAAATAGACCTGAAATTAAAATTGAATGGCGGGTGTATACAAAAAATCCTGAAAAACCATTAATTAGAGATTTAATAATTGAGGGAATTAGTTTAGCCAGAACTCAAAAAGAAGAGTTTAATTCAGTAATTCAAAGTGCAGAAGGTGATATAAATGCTTTATTTGATAATTTAAGAAAATTTAATAATTAATTAAATTAGTAAAATCCAATCTCTGCTAAACAAATATCTGCTTTAAAATCATCAAAACCTGCGACGAGTCCTACAGAATTAATTTTTTGTTTTTTTACATTCTTAGGTTGATAGAAATGTGATCTTTTAAACTTTGAAAATGGTGCTTTTATTTCTTGCCAATTTTTTTTAACTTTAAAACCAAATTTATAATTTTGCCAGGGTGCTTTGGTATAAGGGGTTCTTAAGTTTAAGTAGTATCTCTCATCATTTCCATAAACCTTTAAATATATTCCTTCATAATTTGAGGCTTTTATTGACGGTTTTAATATTGCTCTAATTTGAATAAATCCTCCATTATTTTCTGTAGTTACATTTCCTATCATTCTGTAACAATTTTTATTATTTATTTTATCTAATTTAACATTTCCATTTGAAAGGCCACCCATAACTCCATCTGTAAAAAACTCCCACTGTTGATCTTGGGTTGTTTGGCCAGGTTTGGCTAATTTATCTAAAATCATTCCATTACTTTTTGCTTGGAATAAAATTAAATTTATAACAAAAAAAATTAATATTAATTTTAAATTCAAATTATAAAACTCCCATTAACATGGTGGGCCCGCCAGGACTCGAACCTGGGACCAATACATTATGAGTGTACTGCTCTAACCAACTGAGCTACAGGCCCAAAATTTAAAGATTAAATATATCATTTTTTAAAAGTTATCAAATAAAGATAAAATTAATTGGTGGGCCGTGTTGGTTACGCTCCAACTACCCCTGCAATGTCAATGCAGTACTCTACTATTGAGCTAACGGCCCTTTAGTTTTCTAAGAAACTTTTTAATTGTTTAGATCTACTTGGATGCTTTAACTTTCTAAGTGCTTTAGCCTCAATTTGTCTTATTCTTTCTCGTGTAACAGAAAATTGTAAACCTACTTCTTCTAAAGTATGATCAGTATTCATACCAACTCCAAATCTCATTCTTAAAACCCTTTCTTCCCTTGGAGTTAAAGTAGAAAGTATTTTTGTAGTTGCTTCACTAAGATTTGATTTTATTGCCTGCTCTAAAGGTGCTAAAGCTTTTGTATCTTCAATGAAATCTCCAAGACTACTATCTTCTTCATCTCCTACTGGTTTTTCTAAAGAAACAGGTTCTTTTGAAATTTTTAAAACTTTTCTTACCTTCTCTAAAGGCATTCTTAATTTTTTTGCTAACTCCTCAGGTGTCGCTTCTCTACCAAATTCACTTAATATCAATCTTTGAGTTCTTACAATTTTGTTTATTGTTTCAATCATATGCACAGGGATTCTTATTGTTCTGGCCTGGTCAGCAATAGATCTTGTAATTGCTTGTCTAATCCACCAAGTCGCATAAGTAGAAAATTTATATCCTCTTCTATATTCAAATTTATCAACTGCTTTCATAAGTCCAATATTACCTTCTTGAATTAAATCTAAAAACTGAAGACCTCTATTAGTATATTTTTTTGCAATTGAAATAACCAACCTAAGATTTGCTTCAACCATTTCTTTTTTTGCAATTCTAGACTCTTTTTCTCCTTTTTGTACTCTGCTAACAAGTTTTTTATAATCTGTTACTGAAATTCCGAGTCTTTTACTAATTTCAACAAGTCTCTCTCTTATATTTTTAAAATCATCTTTATTTTTTTTAAAAAATTTTTTCCAACTTTCATTTGTATCTAAAAATTTTTTAAGGTTTGGATTTATCTCATTGCCTACATAAAATTTAACAAATTCTTCTCTACTTATTTTATCATCTAATGCTAATCTTAATAAATTACCTTCTAAAGATAATATTTTTTTGTTTTCTATGTAATGTTTTTGAACTAGCTCTTCAAGTACGGAAGGAGATAATTGAAGAGATTTAATTTTTTCTAAAATTTCATCTACAATTTTTTTGTAACTGCTTTCTTTTGCATTAGAAAATAAATTTAAATTTAAAATACTATCTAATTTTTCTTTTTGATATTTGATCAGTTTTGTATATTTTTTTGTTAAAATTGATATTGTAAGTAAAACTTTAGGTTTAATTTCAGTTTCCATGGCAGCAAGTGTAGGATTGAACTCATCATCATTTTCTTCATTAGAAACATTTTCACTTTCCTCTTCATTATTTTTATTTTCTTCATTTTTTTTTTGTTTTACACCTTGCCCAGTGTCTTCATCTTCCATATAATTCGTATCAATATCAATTATTTCTCTAACTAATATTTCATCTTTTTGTAATTTTTCATTCCATTCAAAAAATTGTTGTGCTGTAATAGGACTTTGAGATAATGCGTTAAGCATAACATCTTTTCCTGCTTCTATTCTTTTCGCAATTGCAATTTCTCCTTCTCTTGATAATAACTCTACTCCTCCCATCTCTCTTAAATACATTCTTATTGGATCATCACTTTTTTCTGAAGATTTTCCTTCTTCTTTCGAAGAATTATCTTTTTTTCTTAAAACTTTGTAATCTGATTTTTTTTCTACTAATGTGATTTTTTCATCTAATATATGAATAAAGGCTTGTTCTAAATTTAAGCCAGATAAATTTCTTTTTCCTAAAGACTTGTTAAGTTCTTCGTGAGTTATAAAACCTCTGTGGATCCCTCGACCCATTAATCTAGCAAATGATTTTGTTATTATTCTTTCCACGGTTAATAAAAGTTAGGAAGTCTTATATAATGCTTAATTTGAAAAAATCCATGAATAAAAAATTCTCATTTAGTTGATTTTTTGCAACTTTTTCAACTCTTTTAATTCATTAAATGTTTTCTCACTTAAGTCTCTAGAAAATTTCGACTCAAGATCTTCGATTCTTAACTCCAATTCATAGTTTTTAAGATCTCTTATTATTTCCTCTATTAATCCAAATATTTTATTTGGGTCTTCTTTAATATTTTTTAATATATGCTTAATAGTTGCAAATTTATCTATTCTATTTAATAACTGCTCATCTATACCCATATCTTTAATTAAAATATTTTCTTTATTTGTATTGATTTCATTTTTTAACTTTTCAAAAATCAGTTTATTTTCTTTTGAGAAAAGTTTAACATTTTCAAAAATTTTTTTATTTTCAGAAAATAAATCTAAGTTATTAATAATTATATAAAGAAAAGAAAATTCTTTTATTTGAATATGACTTAAAGATTTAGTTTCGTTAAAAAGTTTTTGTGTAGATTTTAAAGATTTTATTTTTTTTTGATAATTATTTTTAAATTTATTGTTTAAATGTGGAGTCAAATCTGAAATTTTTTCAAAAAAATACTCTAATATATATTTTTTTATATATTCATCTTTTATCGAATTTCCTATTGATTTTAATTTTTTTTCAAAAATAGCTAAAGAAGATGGTGAGTCATCTGTTTCATTTTTATAATGATTAAAAATAAATTGATGGATAGCAATTGAATTTTCTTTAGAAAAATTTAAAAAATAGTTTTTACCATTTTTATTTACAAAACTATCTGGATCCTCTTTATTAGGTAAAAATAAAAATGATATTTTTTTTTCAGGTTGTAATTCTTTAATAGAACTTTCAGCTGCTCTTAAAGCTGCTTTATATCCACTTTCATCACCATCAAAACAAATAATTATTTTTTTAAAAAATTGATTTAAAATTAATATTTGTTTTTCAGTTAATGAAGTTCCAAGATTAGCTACTGAATTTTCTATGCCAGCCTTGCTTAGACCTATAACATCCATGTAGCCTTCTACTAAATATATGTCCTCTATTGTATTAGATAATTTTCTCGCTTTATCTAAATTAAAAAGATTTGAACCTTTTTTAAAATAAGGAGTTTCTGGTGAATTAATATATTTAGCTAAATTATTATTTCCATCCAGAATTCTTCCACCTAAGCCAATTGGATTTCCAGAAATATTATTTATTGGAAAAATTATTCTATCTCTAAATCTTTCAAAATATTTATTTTTATTTTCATCAAAATAAAATAAACCACATTCTTTCAACAAATTTTCTTGAAAATCTTTAGATAAATTTTCAATAAAATTCGAATTTTTTTTCACAAAACCAATTTTAAATTTTTTAACTTCTTCAATAGTTAAAGATCTTTTTTTTAAATAATCCTTTGCACTTTTTGATAAAGGATTTTTTAGAAGTTCGTTATGATAGTAATCTACATATCTTGAATATATTGATTTATATTTTAACCAATTTTCTTCTCTTTCTATGTCCTTTTTTGAAAAAGCGTATGGTCTAATGCTTGCTAAATTAGCTAAAGTTTTAACTGCTTCTCCAAATTTTAAATTTTGTGTTTTCATAATAAAATCAAAAATATTTCCATGCTCGCCAGTACTAAAACAATGATAAAATTCTTTTTCATCATTTACAGTAAATGATGGAGTTTTTTCAGTCTTAAATGGAGAAAGACCAACATATTCCTTTCCTCTTTTTTTTAAATTTACAGTTTTTGAAACGACTGTTGATACTTTTAATCTCGCTTTTATTTCTTCTAAATATTCTTTTGGATACTTCATTTTTTATTTAATATTTCTTTTAAAATACCTCCAGCTTTAGAAAAATCTATACTGTCTGAATATTTTTCTTTTAATTCTCCCATTACTTTTCCCATATCCTTAATTGAAGATGCTCCAGTTTTTTCAATAATATCTAAACAAATTTTTTTTGTTTCATCTTCTCCTAGAAGTTTTGGCAAATATTCAGAAAGTAAACTAACTTCTAATTCCTCTACTTCTAATAAATCATTTCGATTACTTTTTTTAAATACTTCAATTGATTCGGATCTCTGCTTAATCATCTTTTTTAATAGTTTTTTTATATCATTTTCATCGGTTTCTTTTTTTTCAGGTCCAGATCTGTTGCTAATATCCAAATCTTTAATACCTGACAAAATTAACCTATAAGTTGATATTTTATTTTTATCTTTTGATTTTAAAGCATTTTTATAGTCCGTCTCAATTTTATCTCTCAAAGGCATAAATTTTAACCTACACTCTATAGACAATTTTGTTCAAAAAAAAAATTTTTTTTTTAAAAATATACATTAGATCTGTTGCGGAATTTTTAGTTTTATTGTATTAACCTTTAACTCATGAGTTGTAATTGATCAAAAAGCGAAAAGTAAAATCAAAAAATTACTCACATTTATCATCGGGCGTTTTAGTTCTTGAAAATAAAAAAATATTTAAAGGTATTGGAATTGGATATCAGGGCACTGCCACGGGAGAAGTATGTTTTAATACTTCTTTAACTGGTTATCAGGAAATTATATCTGATCCATCTTATGCTGGGCAAATTATTAATTTTACTTTCCCGCATATTGGAAATGTTGGTACCAACAAAGAAGATCATGAGTCTGACAAGATTTGGACCAAAGGAGTTATTTTTAATACGGAAATAACTAATCCGTCAAATTACAGATCCTTAAAAAAATTAGATACCTGGCTGAAAAAAAATAAAATTGTAGGAATTACAGGATTGGATACTAGAAGTTTAACTAAATTTATAAGAGACAAAGGAGCACCCAAAGGTACAATTTCTAATAATAATAAGGGCAATTTTAATCTAAAAAAATTAACTAATAGCTCAATTAAATGGTCTGGATTAAATGGCTTGGATTTAGCAAAAACAGTTACAACGAAAAAAAAATATATATGGAAAGGTTACAAAACTTGGAAAAAAGAGAAAGGTTTTGAAAAAAATAAAAAGAAGAAATATAAAATTATTGCAATCGATTATGGAATTAAAAAAAATATTTTAAGATATTTTTCTAATTTTAATTGTGAAGTAATTGTAGTTCCTTGCAACCTTGAAGCTAAAGATATTATTAAATTTAAACCTGATGGTATTTTTTTATCAAATGGGCCTGGGGATCCTGCTGCAACAGGAAAATATGCAGTTAATATTATTCAAAAATTAATTAAAACAAATATTCCAGTATTTGGAATATGCCTTGGACATCAACTTTTAGCTTTAGCACTTAAAGCAAAAACAAAAAAAATGAAATTGGGACACAGAGGTGCAAATCATCCAGTAAAAAATCTAATTAATAGTAAAGTTGAGATTACAAGTCAAAATCATGGATTTGAAGTAGTTAAAGAAAGCTTGCCAAAAAATGTTGAGATGACTCATAAATCTTTGTTTGATAATTCTGTAGAAGGAATAAAATTAAAAAATAAACCTGTTTTTTCTGTTCAATATCACCCAGAGTCAAATCCTGGACCTCAAGATAGCCATTATTTATTTAATCAATTTATTAACTTAGTAAAAAAAAATGCCAAAAAGAAAAGATATTAAAAAAATTTTAGTAGTAGGAGCCGGTCCAATAATTATTGGCCAAGCCTGTGAATTTGATTATTCTGGCACACAAGCATGCAAAGCATTAAAAGATGAAGGTTATAAAGTAATATTAATAAACTCAAATCCTGCAACAATTATGACTGACCCTGGCGTTGCAGATAAAACTTACGTTGAACCAATAACAATAGATATTTTAGAAAAAATTTTAGTAAAAGAAAGACCTGATGCAATTTTGCCAACTATGGGAGGACAAACTGCTTTAAATTTAGCAATAAAAGCAGAAAAAGTCGGATTGCTCAAAAAATATAAAATTGAATTAATTGGAGCAAATTCTAAAGCAATTTCTAACGCAGAAGATAGAAAAAAATTCAGAAAAAATATGAGTGATATTGGATTAAATCTTCCAAAATCAGAAATCGTTAACAATATTAAGCAAATTAAAAAATGCTTAAGTAAAGTTGGATTGCCAGCAATAATCAGGCCAGCATTTACTCTTGGAGGACTTGGAAGTGGTATAGCCAAAACTAAAAAAGATTTTTTTAAACGCGTTAAGGAAGGTCTTGATGCATCACCAGTAAATCAAGTTCTAGTAGAAGAGTGTTTGGAAGGCTGGAAAGAATTTGAAATGGAAGTTGTTAGAGACAGAAAAGATAACTGCATCATAATATGCTCTATTGAAAATTTAGACCCAATGGGAATTCATACTGGAGATTCTATTACGATAGCGCCAGCTTTAACTCTTACCGACAAAGAATATCAGGTAATGCGAAATGCTTCTATTGCATGCTTAAGGAAAATTGGAGTAGAAACTGGAGGCTCGAATGTTCAATTTGCCATTAATCCAAAAAATGGACGAATGGTAATTATAGAGATGAATCCTAGAGTTTCTAGATCTTCGGCGCTTGCATCAAAAGCAACTGGTTTTCCGATTGCTAAAGTTGCAGCAAAACTAGCCATTGGTTACACCCTTGATGAATTAAAAAATGAGATTACTAAAGTTACTCCTGCATCTTTTGAGCCAACTATAGATTATGTGGTTACAAAAATTCCTAGATTTACTTTTGAAAAATTTTCTAGTTCACCAGCAATATTAGGAACTTCAATGAAATCAGTTGGTGAGGCAATGGCAATTGGAAGAAATTTTAAGGAATCTCTTCAAAAAGCATTAATATCTTTGGAAGTTGGTTTTTCAGGTTTAGATAGAATTTTTAATTTAAATAAACATGATATTGAAAAAAAACTTAAGACTAATATCCCAAATAAAATTTTGTTAATTGCGGAAGCAATACGTAAAAGAATTAATTTAAAAAAAATATACAAATTATCAAAAGTAGATCCTTGGTTCTTAGAGCAAATTAAAGAGATAGTAGATGAAGAAAATAAAATCTCCAAAAAAGGCCTGCCTAAAAACTTTAATGAATTTAATAAAATTAAGTCAATAGGATTTTCTGATAAAAAATTATCTCAACTAACTAATTTAAAAGAAAAAATCGTTAGAAGAAAAAGAATTGCTTTAAAAGTTTTGCCTGTATTCAAAAAAGTAGATACATGCGCTGCTGAATTTAAATCTTTCACTCCTTATATGTACTCAACATATCAAAGAAATTTTTCATTAAATACAGAGTGTGAGGCAGATCCTTCTAAAAAAAATAAAATTATTATTCTAGGTGGTGGACCTAATAGAATAGGCCAAGGAATTGAGTTTGATTACTGTTGTTGCCAAGCAAGCTACTCTTTAAAAGAAGCTGGATTTGAAACTATAATGATCAACTGTAATCCAGAAACTGTTTCAACTGATTACGATACAAGTGATAGATTATATTTTGAGCCCTTGATTGAAGAATACGTTCACAACATAATTTTAAAAGAAAAATCAAAAGGAAATTTAATAGGAATAATTGCACAATTTGGAGGCCAAACTCCTATTAAATTAGCGAAATTTCTTCATGATAACTCTTTACCAATAATAGGTACTCAGTATTCATCAATTGATTTAGCTGAAGACAGAGACAGATTTAGAAAACTTTTAATTAAATTAAAATTAAAACAAGCGGATAGTGGAATAGCTAAAACATATGATGAAGCCATAAAAATAGCTTCTGAAATCGGCTTACCACTTGTTGTGCGGCCTTCTTATGTGTTGGGAGGCAGGGCCATGGAAATAGTTCATGAAAAAAACCAACTAAAAGATTTTGTTCAAGAAGCATTTAAGGCTGCAGAAAATAATCCAATTTTAATTGATAGGTTTATTAATAACGCAATGGAAGTTGATGTGGATGCAATATCTGATGGTAAAGATGTTTTTGTTGCTGGAATTATGCAGCACATTGAGGAAGCTGGAATTCATTCTGGAGATTCGGCATGCTGCTTACCGCCGGTAGCCATTAAGAAAGAATTAATTGATGAAATTAATAATCAAACAAAAAAACTAGCATTAGCTTTAAAAGTAAAAGGTTTAATGAACGTGCAGTTTGCAATTAAAAATGATGAAATTTATATTATTGAAGTTAATCCAAGGGCAAGTAGAACTGTACCCTTTGTTTCTAAAGCTAAAGGAATTCCTTTAGCAAAAATTGCCTCAAGAGTTATGGCGGGAGAAAAATTAAAAAAATTTAATTTAAAAAACAAAAATAAAAACTTATTTGCTGTTAAAGAGGCTGTTTTTCCATTTAATAAGTTTCCAAATGTTGACGTTTTGTTAGGTCCAGAAATGAAATCTACTGGAGAAGTAATGGGAATAGATAAAGATTTTGGTTTAGCATATGCTAAAAGTCAAATCGCTGCACAAAATTCTTTACCAACTAAGGGATTGGCATTTATTTCTTTAAAAGATAGACATAAAAATGAGGGAATAACTTTAGCAAAAGAATTAGTAAAATTAGGTTTTACATTATGTGGCACGGAAGGCACTGCAAATAGAATTGCTAAAAATGGTATTAAATGTAAAAAAATAAATAAGGCCAGCGGAGGTTCTCCTAATATTATTGATGTTTTAAATGCAAAAAAAATTGCATTAGTAATTAATACTGGAGGTGGAAAACGTGCACATAGGATTCAAGACTCTACATCTTTAAGAAGATCAACCTTAATAAATAAAGTTCCTTACTGTACGAATATGTCAACTGCTTATACTTGTTTAAGGGCTATAAAATCATTGAAAACAAAAAAAATAGAAGTCAAATCTTTACAAGAAATTTAATCATCGACTTTCCAATCAGTTTTGAATGTAACATAATTTACCTGAAGGCATCGCCTTTCTTTGATAATTTCTTTTTTTTCCATTCCATGCCAAGTATTTGGACCACTTGAAAAAAAATATCCATAATTATCTCTATATGGAAGAGTTTTAACTTTTTTTAAATCATTGTCATAAAAATCAGTTCCTAAATTTTCGTTTTCATTAAATTTATTTACAAAAAGTAAACATGAAATAAGCTTTTCTTTAATATCACAATGTGGTTTTAACCAAAAACCTTTCCGATCACATATAACTTCAACTCTTACATAAGAATTAGATAAATCTTTTCCAACTAGACTTGAAATTTTTTGGTAAGTTTTTTTATTTTGAAGTTCTTTAATAAAATTTTTTAAATTTGGAAATATATTTGTGTTTTCTTTTGTTATAAAACATCTAAATTTTAAAGCTTTTCCTCCATCAGAAATACCTTCTCTAAATTTTCCCTCTCCTCCATCAATTGCTCTAGTTCCATCATAATTTATATTATGCTCAGTTGGATTAGCAATATCAGCATTCACGATCTCTTTGATCTGCTCTTCATTCAAAGGTTCATTTAATTCCCAATGAGTAAAAGGACTTTCAAATTTTTTAGATTTATTTTCAATTGAATTTAAAAATGACATTATGATATCTGTTTTTTGATTTCTTCTGCTATTCTAGTTGTTTCATTTAAACTTTTATAAGTCCAAATTTCAAGCTTTTCATTTAAATTTTTTGTAATATTTAATTGAGTAAATAATTCTCTAAACATTTTAAATCTTTGATCGTTCTTTTTAGCAGGTATATCGGCAATATAGATGGGTTTTCCTGTAATGGCTGCTTCCGATATCATTGAAGTAGAGTCGCATGTAACAACAATATATTTTGCTAAAGATAAACCCGATAGATAAGCTTTTTTGTCAATATTAGTAATCACAAGGTTTTCTTTACCCAGTAGTTCATCTGCTAATTTTATTGTATTCTTTGGTGTTCTCATTGATGGAATAACTATAGATTGCAAATTATTAGTATTCATAATTTTTTTTATTATATTAAAAATATTTATTAAATTTTGATCATTATAATCATAGTATTTATTGGGTCCTCCTAAAATTAATAACAAATAATCCTTTGCTTTATCTAGTTTATCAACAAGATAATTATGATTATTTTTAATTTCATTTGGCGTTAAATAATGTATTGCACCTTTTGAAGTAATAACATTTTTTCCTTTTAAATTGTCATGTTCTGGAACAATTACAAAATCAAAATTACTTAAAGAAACTTTCGGATTTTGCACATGAATGTTAAAAACTTTTTTTTTTGAAATTTTTTTAAAATATATTGAAGGAATTACACTTTTTCTTCCACAAGATATAATAATGTCAAAATCTTCAACATTAATTTTTTTAAAAACAAAATTTGAAATAGGAGTTAAAATTGGAGGAATTAATTTCCAAAAACTATTTAGTTCAACTTTATGGTGAGTGAACTCAATATCTAAAGCTTTGGCTAAACCTTCAACCTGGCTTATCATGCCATGCATTCCTTCTGTTAATAATAACCCTTTTAATTTAGTCATTAATTACTATATAGCTTTGATATGAATCAAAATCCAACGAAACACACAAAAGTGTTAATAATTGGATCCGGTCCTGCCGGCTATACAGCTGCAGTTTATGCTGCAAGAGCAATGCTAAAACCTATTATGGTTTCTGGTATGGAGCCAGGCGGACAATTAACTACAACAACTGATGTAGAGAATTATCCTGGTTTTGCAGAAGTAATTCAAGGGCCATGGTTAATGGAGCAAATGAGAGACCAAGCCAAAGCTGTAGGTACAGAAATGATTGAAGATCATATTTCTTCAGTAAATTTAAAATCTAAACCATTTGAAGCTTTTGGAGATGGGGGTCAAAAGTATACTGCAGATTCAATAATAATTTCAACTGGAGCTCAAGCAAGATGGTTAAATATTGAGTCTGAACAAAAATTTAGAGGATTTGGAGTATCTGCGTGCGCAACATGTGATGGATTTTTTTTTAAAGATAAAACAGTTGCAGTTGTAGGTGGTGGAAATGCTGCAGTTGAAGAAGCAATGTTTCTTACAAAATTCGCATCAAAAGTAAAATTAATTCACAGAAGAGATTCTTTAAGAGCTGAAAAAATGCTTCAAAGCAAATTAATTGCTAATAAAAAAATTGAAATTATTTGGGATAGCGTTGTTGAAGAAGTCATCGGAGACAATAAGCCTAAAAATGTAAAAGGTCTAAAAATTAAAAATGTAAAAAAAAATATAATTGAAGAATTAAAAATAGATGGTCTTTTCATAGCAATTGGGCATGATCCGGCAACACAATTATTTAAAGATCAACTAGAAATGGATAAAGAGGGATATTTAACAACAAAACCGGACTCTACTGAAACTAATATACCTGGTGTTTTTGCAGCAGGAGACGTAAAAGATAAAATTTTTAGACAAGCAGTTACTGCAGCAGGAATGGGATGTATGGCAGCTTTGGAAGCAGAAAAATTTTTATCTAACTAAAACTTAATTATTTTTAACTTAAATTTTCACAAAAATATTTTATTCTTGCCATTGCTACTTTTAATTTTTGCATGGATGTAGCATAAGAAATTCTAAAATAACCTGGTAATCCAAATGCAGAACCTTGAACCACTGCTACATTAGATTTTTCAAGAAGTTTTTCAACAAATTCAGTATCAGTTTTCAGTTTTGTTTTATTTCCTAATAATTTTTTACAACTTGGAAAAACATAGAAGGCTCCATTAGGTGTTAAACAATTTATTCCTTTAATTTTATTTAAGCTGCTAACTACAAAATCTCTTCTTTTTTTAAATTCTTTAGATCTTGTATTTATAAATTTCTGAGTTCCGTTTAAAGCTTCCACTGCAGCAGCTTGGCTTACAGATGAAGGATTTGATGTTGATTGAGATTGAACTTTACGAATAGCCTTAATAATTTCTTTTGGACCTCCTGCATAACCTATCCTCCACCCTGTCATAGCATAAGATTTACTAACGCCATTCATTGTGAGTGTTCTATTTTTTAAACTAGGTATTTGAGCAATCGTAAAATAATTTGCTTTATTATAAGTGATATGCTCATAAATATCATCGCTTAAAATATGAATTTTTTTATTTTTTTCTAATACTTTAGATAATTTCTTTATCTCAGCCTTTGTGTAACTTGCTCCAGTAGGATTTGATGGAGAATTAAATATAATCCATTTTGTTTTTTTATTAATAACTTTTCTTAATTTTTTAGGAGTTAATTTAAAATTATCTGACTCACTACATCTTATAATTTTTGGTTTACCTCCAGCCAATAAAACCATATCTGGATAAGAAACCCAAAAAGGCGCTGGAATAATTACTTCATCACCTTTGTTTAAAGTTGCCATAAATGCATTATAAAGAACTTGCTTGCCGCCCGTACCAACTGTTATTTCTTCGATTGAATATTTTAAGTTATTTTCTTTTTTAAATTTTTTTATTATCGCATTTTTTAAAGCTGGAGTTCCATCAACTGCAGTATATTTGGTATCGCCACTTCTTATTGCTTTTATTGCTGCGTTTTTAATATTTATAGGTGTATCAAAATCTGGCTCTCCTGCTCCTAAACCTATAACATCTTTTCCAGCTGCTCTTAATTCCCTAGCTTTTTGGGACACAGCTATAGTTGGAGAAGGTTTTATTCTCTTTAAACTGTTTGATATTATGCTCATTGAAAAATGTTTTTATTTTAATACGTTATTTAATATATGCAAAATACTTATCAAGATTTAATTACAGATATACAGGGTAAAAATCCAGAAATTGGAGGAAAACTTGAAGGAGGAAAAAAATTTAAAATTAAATCTGACTTTAAACCTGCGGGAGATCAGCCTGAAGCAATTAAAAAATTAGTACAAGGTGCAAAAAAAAACGAATTTAATCAGGTTTTGTTAGGTGTAACTGGATCTGGAAAAACTTTTACAATGGCTAAAGTTATTGAAGAAACAAATAGACCAGCATTAATCTTGGCTCCCAATAAAACATTGGCAGCCCAACTTTACGGTGAAATGAAAGGATTTTTTCCAGATAATGCTGTTGAATACTTTGTGTCTTATTATGACTATTATACTCCTGAAGCATATGTTCCTAGATCAGACACCTATATAGAAAAAGAAGCATCAATTAATGAACAAATAGATAGAATGAGACACTCTGCAACAAGATCTCTTTTAGAAAGAGATGATGTTTTAATTGTTGCCAGTGTATCTTGTATTTATGGACTAGGTTCAGTTGAAGCATATAGCAAGATGACTTTAACTCTTCAAAAAGATCATGAGTATAATAGGGAGCAAATAATAAAATCTTTAGTTGCTCTTCAATACAAAAGAAATGATCAAAATTTTTTTAGAGGAACATTTAGAGCTAGAGGTGAATACTTGGAAATTTTTCCTTCTCATTTAGAAGATAGAGCTTGGAGATTAAGTTTATTTGGAGACAAGCTTGAAAAAATTGAAGAATTTGATCCATTAACAGGTGATCAAGTAAGAGAGCTAAAATTAGTAAAAATTTATGCAAATAGCCATTACATAACTCCAAAACCAACTGTGGAGCAAGCAATATTAAAAATTAGAAAAGAATTAGAGATAACGCTAAAAAAACATAAAGATAAAAATAAATTACTAGAGGCTCAAAGATTAGAGGAAAGAACTAAATTTGATTTAGAAATGATTGAAGCAACTGGTTCGTGTGCTGGAATTGAAAATTATTCAAGATTTTTATCTGGAAGAAAACCTGGAGAACCTCCTCCTACTCTATTTGAGTATTTTCCTGACAATACATTAATATTTGTTGACGAATGTCATGTTACAGTTCCACAGCTAAATGGAATGTTTAAAGGCGATAGATCAAGAAAAAGTACTCTAGCAGAATATGGATTCAGACTTCCATCTTGCATGGATAATAGGCCATTAAAGTTTGAAGAGTGGGATATGATGAGAACACAAACTGTTTTTGTTTCGGCCACTCCTGGTCCTTGGGAATTAGAACAAACAAAAGGTAAATTTATAGATCAAGTAATTCGTCCAACTGGATTGATTGATCCACCTGTAGAAATTAGACCCGCAAAAAATCAAGTTGATGATTTAATGCACGAATGTAAAAAAACAGTTGAAAAAAATTATAGAGTATTAGTTACAACTTTAACAAAAAAAATGGCTGAAGACTTAACAGAATATCTACATGAAAATGGTGTTAAAGTAAGATATTTACATTCAGACATAGATACTCTTGAGAGAATAGAAATCATGAGAGACTTAAGGTTGGGTGTATTTGATGTTTTAGTAGGAATTAATCTATTAAGAGAAGGTCTTGATATTCCTGAATGTGCTTTAGTTGGAATATTAGATGCTGACAAAGAAGGTTTTTTAAGATCTGAAACTTCACTTATTCAAACAATTGGAAGAGCTGCAAGAAATTTAGAGGGAAAAGTAATTTTATATGCTGATAAAGAAACCAAAAGTATAAAAAAAGCCATTAAAGAAACAGATAGAAGAAGAAATATTCAATTAGAATACAACAAAAAAAATAAAATTAGCGCGACCACTATTAAAAAAGAAATAAGTGACATTCTAGAGAGTGTATACGAAAAAGATTATGTGCAAGTTGGAACTGGGGAAAATATTGGAGGAAATCTAAAAAAACACCTGAAAGTTTTAAATAAACAAATGAAAGAGGCTGCCAGTAATTTAGAATTTGAAGAAGCAGCAAAAATTAGAGATGAAATTAGAAAACTTGAAAGTTCTGAGTTAGAGATTACACTCAATCCTAAGGTAAAAAAGTATAGCAAAAATAACAAAATGTATCCAAAAGGAAGATCAACCATGGGAATGCCAGGCACAAGAGCTCAAAAAGGTAAAAAAAAATGGAAGCAAATAAAATAATTATAACTGGTGGTGCTACAAGAATTGGTGCAGCTATAGCTCAAAAATTATCTGGACCAGGAAAAGAAATAGTAATTCATTACAATAAATCAAAATCAAAAGCTGAAAAACTTAAAAAAGAGTTATCAAAAAACAAAACAAAAGTATATTTGATCAAGGGTGATTTAAGTAAAGAAATAGATGTAAATAAAATATTAAAATTTGCAAAAACAAAATTAAAATATTTTGATTGTCTAATTAATAATGCTTCATTATTTGAAAATGATAAATTAGAAAACTTTACTACAGACAGTTGGGGTCATCATTTAAGAACTAATTTAAGAGCCCCTGCTCTCTTATCAAAAGAATTTGCCAAAAACATCAGGGGCAAAAATAACAATATAATTAATATAATTGACCAAAGAGTTTTTAAATTAACTCCATATTTCTTTTCATATACAATAAGTAAAACTGGATTGTATACACTTACAAAAACAAGTGCTATGAGCCTTGCTCCCAATATAAGAGTAAATGGTATAGCGCCAGGCCCTACATTAAAAAATAAAAGACAATCTGAAAAACACTTCAAAAAGCAATACATGGCAACTCCTCTAAAAAGACAAGTTGATGTTCAACAAATTTGTAATGCTGTTGACTTTTTCATTAAAAATAGATCTATTACAGGGCAAGTAATATCAGTCGATAGTGGTCAAAGTTTAAATTGGCAAA
>CACLLR010000009.1 GCA_902607805.1 uncultured Pelagibacteraceae bacterium | reverse complement strand
GATTCTAGTTTAATTGGTGGATTAATTATTCAAGTTGGCAGCATAATGGTTGATACTTCCATTAAAAGTAAATTACAACAAATACAAAACAATATGATAGAGGCATAAATGGAATTAAATCCTTCAGAAGTAACAAAAATATTAAAAGAACAAATTAAAAAAACAGGGGACAAAGCAGAAGTTTCTGAAGTTGGACAAGTTTTGTCAGTAGGAGATGGAATAGCAAGAATTTATGGATTAGATAATGTTCAGGCTGGTGAAATGGTAGAATTCTCAGATGGATCTAAAGGAATGGCTCTAAATCTAGAAAGTGATAATGTTGGTGTTGTAATTTTTGGAGATGATAAGGCTATAAAAGAAGGAGATATTGCAAAAAGAACTGGAGCAATTGTAGATACTCCGGTTGGAAAAGAATTATTAGGTAGAGTTGTTGATGGATTAGGAAATCCAATAGATGGAAAGGGAGCTTTAGATAAAAGCGTTAAAAGAAGCAGAGTTGAAGTAAAAGCTCCAGGAATTATTCCTCGTAAATCAGTTAGTGAACCAATGCAAACTGGACTGAAATCTATTGATAGTTTGGTTCCAATTGGAAGAGGTCAGAGAGAATTGATTATTGGGGATAGACAAACAGGAAAAACAGCAGTTGCTATTGATGCAATCATAAATCAAAAAAAAATAAACGAGTCTAACGATGAAAAACAAAAGTTATATTGTGTTTATGTAGCAATAGGACAAAAAAGATCTACTGTTAGACAAATAGAAAAAACTTTAGAAGAAGCTGGAGCGATGGAATATACAACTATAGTTGCTGCAACGGCTTCAGATGCAGCTCCGTTACAGTTTTTAGCGCCTTATACAGGTTGTGCCATGGGTGAATATTTTAGAGATAATGGAATGCATGCATTAATTATATACGATGATCTTTCTAAGCAAGCAGTTGCTTATAGACAAATGTCTCTTTTATTAAGAAGACCTCCTGGAAGAGAAGCTTATCCAGGAGATGTTTTTTATTTACATAGTAGATTGCTTGAAAGAGCAGCTAAATTGAGTGAAGATCATGGAGGAGGATCTTTAACTGCTCTTCCTATAATTGAAACACAAGGAGGCGATGTTTCAGCATTTATACCCACAAATGTAATTTCAATTACTGATGGTCAAATATTCTTAGAAACAGAATTATTTAATCAGGGCATAAGACCAGCAATTAACGTAGGATTATCTGTATCTAGGGTTGGATCTTCAGCACAAACAAAAGCAATGAAAAAAGTTTCTGGATCTATGAAGCTTGAACTGGCGCAATATAGAGAGATGGCAGCATTTGCACAGTTTGGATCAGACTTAGATGCTTCTACACAAAAACTTTTAAATAGAGGCTCTAAATTAACTGAATTATTAAAACAAAAACAATATTCGCCCATGACAGTGGCAGAACAAGTAATTTCTGTATTTTGTGGAGTTAAAGGATTTTTAGATGATATAGAACAAAAAAATATTGCTGAGTTTGAAAATAAAATTATAGAAAAATGTAAATCTGAAAAACCAGAAATTATAGAATCAATAATTAGTTCAGGTAAACTTGAAGAAGATACAGAAAAATCTTTAATAGAGATTATTGATGAACTAAAAAAAAGTTATAAAAAATAAAAAATGGCAAGTTTAGACGATTTAAAAAAAAGAATATCAAGTGTAAAATCTACTCAAAAGATTACAAAGGCAATGAAAATGGTTGCAGCATCTAAATTAAGAAGGGCACAAGAGAACGCATTAAAAGGAAGACCATATTCTGAGAAAATGAATAATATCATCCTTAATCTTTCATAAGGTGGAAGGTTGTTTTTTTTTCTAAGTTCTAACTCATGATCTAAAAATTTAAATGGATCTTCACTGGTAATTTGATTAATTATCTCTGGCTTTAAATTAAAAGTTTGAAAATAAACATTTGCTGGTTTTCCTGTTCTTCCTGCTCGTCCAGATAATTGATGATAAAGCTGTAAATTTTTTTCTGCACTTCTTAAATCATGACCGTGTGAAGTTAAATCTATATCTAGAACAATAATACAATTTAAATTTGGAAAATGAAATCCTTTAGAAATTAATTGTGTACCAACAAGTATATTAGTCTCACCTGAAATAATTTTATCTAGATTATTTTTTCCTGATACTTTATTCATTGTATCGCTAGAAAAAATTATTGTTTTTTGATTTGGAAACAACATTTTTACCTCTTCAGCTATTTTTTCAACACCAGGTCCACTAAAGACAAAATCACATATATCATTTTTTTTGCATTTCCTTTGCAAATTAGATGAATAACCACAATAATGGCATAATAGTTTTTTTTTATTTTTATGATAAACAAGATTAATTGAACAGTTGGGACAAGAAAAAACATTTAAGCATTTTTTACATAAAACACATGGAGCAAAACCTCTTCTATTTACAAAAAAAAGAACTTGATCTCCATTATCTAAATGATCTTTAACTTTTTCTAAAGTTTTAAAAGAGATAAATGTTTTTTTAACAAGTTTATTTTGATTAAGATCAATTATGTGATGTTTGGGTAAATTTGCATTCTGATATCTATTTATTAATCTTGAGTAAGAATATTTTTTATTTTTAATATTGGCATAAGTTTCAATGGATGGTACGGCAGTAACTAAGTTAATAGGTATATTTTCACTATTAGCACGCGCAATAGCCATATCTCTTGCATTATAAGTTACTCCTTCATCTTGTTTGAAAGACTGATCGTGTTCTTCATCAACTACAATTAGACCGAGTTTTTTAAATGGTAAAAATAAAGATGACCTTGCTCCAATTACTACTTTTATTTCACCAGTTGCAAGTCCACTCCAAATAACTTTTTTTCCTTTAGGTGTTATTTTTGAATGCCAAATAGCCGCTTCAAAACCAAAAAATTTTTTAAATTTTTTTTCAAATTCTCCAGTAAGTCCTATTTCTGGTAACAAAATTAAAGATTGATTTCCTTGATTTACAATTTTTTCTATTGCTTTAAAGTAAACTATTGTTTTACCAGAACCTGTTGTTCCTTGTAATAAATGAACTCTAAAAGAGTTGTCGATTTTAATTAATTCTCTAAAGTTATTATCTTGCTCATCAGAAAGTTTATATTTTTCTTTATTAGTAACTATTTGATATTTTTGATATTCCTCTTTTTTTTGTTTCTCAATAGCGGCTCCACTTAAAAGATGCAATTTAAGAGCCATACCCAATGGAACTAAATTATACTCTGAAAACCAATTTAAAAATTTAATAGTTTCCTTTTTTAAAGGTTCAATATTTAGTTTTTGTATGATCGACTTAATTTTAAATTTTTTACTATCATTTTCCTCAAACTGATCCCAAACAACACCAGTAATTGTTTTTTTACCAAATGGAACATTTACATATTGACCTACTTTTAATTTTAATGAACTTTGATACGTAAACGGATAGTCAAAAATATTTGGTAAAAGAATCGGATATTTCATATTCTGATAATATGAAAAAAAACTAAGAGTGTATTGCTCTTTTATCTACTGACAACGCAGCCTCTTTCACAGCTTCTGAAAAAGTTGGATGAGCATGACATGTGCGTGCAATATCTTCAGCGCTAGCACCAAATTCCATAGCTACACCAATTTCAGCTATTAATTCTCCTGCGTGAGGTCCTATTATATGAGCTCCTAGCACCCTATCTGTTTCATCGTCAGCTAAAATTTTTACAAATCCTTCGGCATCATCTATGGCTTTTGCCCTTGAATTGGCCATAAATGAAAATTTCCCAACTTTATATTTTTTATTTAATTCTTTTAATTGTTCTTCAGTTTTACCAATTGATGCAACTTCTGGTTTTGTATACACTACAGCTGGTATTGTATCATAATTTACATGGCCTGATTGACCCACAATATTTTCTGCAACAGCAACACCTTCGTCTTCAGCTTTGTGCGCAAGCATTGGACCAAAAATGACATCACCAATTGCATAAATATTTTGAACATTAGTTTGAAATTTTTTATCAGTCTTTATTCTTTTTTTTTCATCTTGCTGAACACCTAATACATCTAAATTTAGACCTTCTGTATTTGGTTTTCTGCCAACAGAAATTAGTACAATATCACATTCAAAATTATTTTTTTTACCATCTTTATCTACAGTTGAAACAACTGCTCCTGATGCATTTTTTTTAATTGTTTCAACTTTATTTAGCATATTAAACTTTATGCCCTGCTTTTTTAAAATTTTCATAAATTCTGATGAAACTTCTTTATCCATACCTGGCGTAATATGATCTAAAAACTCAACAACCTGAACTTCTGCTCCTAATCTTGACCATACAGATCCCATTTCTAAACCAATATATCCTCCACCCACAACAATCATTTTCTTTGGGACTTTATCTAATTTTAAAGCTCCTGTTGATGAGACTATTATTTTTTCATCTATTTCTATTCCAGGCAAAGAGGCAGGAACAGAACCTGTGGCTATAACTGTTTTTTCTGATTGTATTAATGTTTCTTTATTTTTTTCGTCTTTAATTGAAATTTCATTTTTAGATTTAAAACTTCCATGACCTTTAAAATAAGTAACCTTATTTTTTTTTAATAAAAACTCAACGCCCTTTGTAAGAACAGTTACAGCTTTATTTTTACTATTCATCATTTTATTGAGATTGAGTTTTATATCTCCAATTTCTATACCTTTATTTGCCAAACCTTTGGCTTTTAGAAATTCTTCAGACAAATTTAATAAACTCTTTGAAGGAATGCATCCTACATTTAAACAAGTGCCTCCTAATGATCCTCTAGACTCTATACAAGCAGTTTTTAAACCTAATTGAGCAAGTCTTATTGCACAAACATAACCACCTGGACCACCACCAATAACAACTGCTTGAAATTTTTCTGACATTTAAATATTTAAAAATAACCTTCTTGGATCTTCTAAATTCTCTTTTACTGTTTTCAAAAAAGAAACGGAGTCTTTACCATCTATAATTCTATGATCATAAGATAAAGCTAAATACATTATCGGTTTGATCTTAACTTCACCATTATCTACTACTGGTCTTTCTACAATATTATGCATGCCGAGAACTCCTGATTGAGGTGGATTTAATATTGGTGTTGATAACATCGAACCATAAACACCTCCATTACTTATAGTAAATGTACCCCCCTGTAGATCTTCAATTGTTAAAGTTGAATTTTTAGCTTTATCAGAAAGTCTTTTAATTTCTTTTTCTATTTCTGCAAAAGACATTTCATCGGCATTTCTCAAAACTGGAACAACAAGACCTTTTTCTGTTCCAACTGCAAAACTAATATTGTAATAATTTTTATATACAATATCTTCACCTTCAACTTCTGCATTGATTGATGGAAATAGTTTTAGTCCAACCACGCATGCTTTTACAAAAAATGACATAAAACCTAATTTTATCCCATATCTACTTTGGAAATCTTCTTGATTTTCTTTTCTCATTGAAATTATACCTGACATATCAATCTCATTAAAAGTTGTAAGCATAGCTGCATTTTCTTGAGCTTGTTTTAATCTTTTAGCAATAGTCTGTCTTAGTCTTGTCATTTTTATTCTTTCTTCATGACCATATTGAATTTTTCTTTCATTGGGTTGAGGAGAAGCTCCCATTAGATTTATTAAATCACCTTTTAAAATTCTACCATCTTTACCTGAACCTTTAATATTTTCTACATTAATACTTTTTTCTGAAACAATTTTTCTTACAGCTGGTGAAAGAGTTTTATTTTTAACAAAACTTTCCTTTACTTCATTTAATAATACTAAAGGTTTTTCATTATTTAAAATAAGTGGATTTTCATTTTTTTTAATTTCATTTACTTTTTTTGTTTCATTTTTTTTTTCAATATCTAAATTAATTATATTATTTGAAGCTGGTTCTATATTTTTTTTTGCTTCATTATTTAAAACTTTTCCTTCAGAAATTATTCCTAATTCAGCACCAACCTCAACAGTTTCTCCATCTTTATACTTGATTTCTGATAATATTCCATTCATGGGAGAAGGAACTTCTAAATTTACTTTGTCAGTTTCTAGCTCTACAACTGGTTCATCAATTGCAACTTGTTCACCTTTTTTTTTAAGCCATTTTCCAACTGTAGCTTCTGTTATACTTTCTCCTAAAACTGGTACTAATAATTTTTCACTCATATTCCAAATACTTTTTCTATAATTTCTTTTTGTTGGCTCAAATGTCTTTTAGCATAACCAGTTGCAGGTGATGCCGCAGGATTTCTGCCAATGTAAGAAATATTATTATATTTAGCGTCAATATAGTCTAATGTCCATTGGATATAATCACGAACAGAGAACCATGCACCCATATTTTTTGGTTCCTCTTGACACCAATAAAATTTTGCATTTTTTGCGTATGGTTTAAGCTCTTTTACAAGGCTTTTTAAAGGAAAAGGGTAAAGTTGCTCAACTCTATACATAACAACATCATCTACGTTGAATTTTTCTCTAGCAGCCAATAAATCAAAATAGACTTTACCAGAACATAAAATTACTTTTCTAATTTTTTTATCTTCTTTAAGTTTTATAAATTTATTTTTTGGATCTTTTGCATGATCCCATAAAATTCTATGAAAAGAATTTTTTTTACTAAAATCCTCTATATTTGATACACAGTATTTATTTCTTAATAATGATTTAGGAGTCATTATTATTAATGGTTTTCTAAAATCTCTATGCATTTGACGTCTTAGAGCATGAAAATAATTTGCAGGAGTAGTACAGTTCATTACTTGTAAATTATCGTTTGCACAAAGTTGTAAAAATCTTTCTAATCTTGCAGAAGAATGTTCTGGGCCTTGTCCTTCATAACCATGTGGAAGCAACATAACCAATCCTGATGCTCTTTTCCATTTTCTCTCACCTGAAGAAATAAATTGATCAATAATAACCTGAGCTCCATTTGCAAAATCTCCAAATTGTGCTTCCCAAAGAGTAAGAGTATTTGGCTCAACTAAACTATACCCATATTCAAAACCTAGCACCGCAAGTTCAGATAGGAAGCTATCTACAATTTCAAAATTTTTTTGGTCTTTAGAAATATTGTTTAAAGGAATATATCTAGTATTATCTATTTGATTTCTTAATACAGAATGTCTTTGACTAAAAGTTCCTCTGCCCGTATCTTGACCTACTAACCTTACTGGATAACCCTCTTCTAATAAAGATCCAAATGCTAATGCTTCAGCAGTAGCCCAATCAATACCATATCCTTGGTCAATTGCTTTTCTTCTACCTTCGAATATTTTTAATATTGTTTTGTGAACATTTTTATTTTCAGGAATTAAATTAATTTTCTCAGATATATTTTTTAAAATATTTATATCTGATCCAGAAATTCCTCTTTTATCTTTTCCTCTCTCAGGCTTATATCTGGACCATGTTCCTTCAAACCATTCTATTTTAGGTTTATAGTCTTTTGCATTTCTTAACTGGTCATTTAGCAAATCTTTAAAAACCTTTATTTGTTGGCTTAGCTCATCGCTAGATAAAAGACCTTCATTAACTAATTTTTCGCCATAAATTTTAACTGGTGATGGATGTGATCTAATTTTTTTATACATCAATGGCTGTGTAAATGATGGTTCGTCTCCTTCATTATGTCCAAATCTTCTATAACAAATTAAATCAATAACAACATCTCTGTTAAACTTTAATCTAAATTCTGTTGCAATTCTTGTTGCATAAACTACTGCTTCAGGATCATCTCCATTAACATGTATTATAGGTGCATCAACCATTTTACCAATGTCTGATGGATATGGAGATGATCGAGCAAATCTTGGACTTGTAGTAAATCCAATTTGATTATTAATAATTAAATGAATAGTTCCACCAGTATTATGTCCTGGTAAACCAGACATTGCAAAACACTCAGCAACTATTCCTTGGCCAGCAAAAGCAGCATCACCATGTATCAAAATTGGAATTACTTTATTTCTTTGGATATCTTTATGAAAAAATTGTTTTGCCCTTGTTTGACCTAATACAACTGGGTTTACTGCCTCCAAATGAGATGGATTATCTGTTAAGCTAACGTGGACTAAATTCCCATCAAATTCCCTGTCAGAAGATGCGCCCAAGTGATATTTTACATCTCCTGCTCCATCCTCAGATTTTGACTCCAATTCTCCAGTAAATTCATTAAAAATTCTTTTGTAAGATTTTTGTAAAACATTGGCTAAAACATTAAGCCTTCCTCTATGAGACATTCCAATTTTAACTTCTTTAATCTTTGATTGCCCTCCAATTTTAATTATTTGTTCAAGTGCAGGAATTAAACTTTCTCCTCCATCTAATCCAAATCTTTTTGTTCCAACATATTTAGTATGTAAAAACTTTTCAAATCCTTCAGCTTGAATAAGTTTATTGAGAATTGCTTTTTTACCATTATTTGTAAATTTTAAAACATTATCGTCTTTTTCAACTCTATCTCTAAACCATACTCTTTCAGTAGGATTAGAAATATGCATATATTCATAACCAATGGTGCCACAATAAGTGCTTCTTAAAAATCTTAATATTTCTCTAATGGTAGAACTTTCTCTATTGATAACTCCATTAAGAATAATTTTTTTATCATAATCACCTTTTTTAAATCCATAATATTCAGGATGTAATTCATCTAAATATTCGGACTTCATCATTTCTAAAGGATCTAATTTGGCCAATAAATGACCTCTTAATCTATAAGCTCTAATAAGAGCAACAGCACTGATTGAATCTTTATTTGAATTTGCAACTACTTGAAAGTTAAATTTTCCACTTTCATCATTATTTTTTTTCTCTTCTAAATCAATTTTTTTTTGAATTTCATCAACATCAATTTTTTTTGAAAATGGTTTCCACGAAGGCCCGTTTATCTCATTTATAACTTCATGCATCTCATCTTCAATTCCTGAAAAGTAATCTTTCCATCCTTTTTCAAGATCAGCATCTTTGTTTATATACTTGATATACATTTCCTCAATAAATGTACTGTTAGATTTATTTAGAAATGATGTTTTCTTATATTCTAAGTTTTTTGAAGAGCTCATTTTTTTTAAGATATAATACTAGAAGTATATCTTCAATTGGACAATTTATTTAGTAAAGTTTTTCCAATTTCAGATGGAGATTTAGCAATTATAATACCACAATCTTCCATGGTTTTGATCTTATCCATTGCTCCACCTTTGCCACCTGAAATAATTGCTCCTGCATGACCCATTCTTCTACCTGGAGGCGCTGTTACACCTGCAATAAATCCTACTATGGGCTTTTTGATTTTTTGATTTTTAATAAACTCTGCAGCCTCTTCTTCAGAAGTCCCACCAATTTCACCAATCATTAGAATTGATTCTGTTTCATCATCTTTCAAAAATAAATCTAAACAGTCTATGAAATTAGTTCCATTAATTGGATCACCTCCTATTCCTATGCAGGTTGATTGTCCCAGGCCATTTTCTGTCGTTTGTGCAACAGCTTCATAGGTTAATGTTCCAGATCTAGAGACTATACCTACAGATCCTTTTTTATGAATTGATCCTGGCATAATTCCTATTTTACATTCATCTGGAGTTATTATTCCTGGACAATTAGGCCCTATTAATCTTGAATTTGAATTTAGAAGTTTTTGCTTTACTTTTAACATATCTAAAATTGGTATTCCCTCTGTAATACAGACAATTAGGTCAATAGAAGCATCAATGGCTTCAATAATAGCTGCTGAAGCAAATTTAGCTGGAACATAAATCATTGTTGCGTTAGCACCTAAATTATCTTTAGCTTCTTTTACAGTATTAAAAACAGGTTTATTTAGATGGGTTTGTCCACCTTTCTTTGGCGTAACGCCTCCAACTAAATTAGTTCCATATTTTATTGCTTGTTCAGAATGGAAAGTTCCATGAGAGCCTGTAAATCCTTGACAAATAACTTTTGTATTTTTATTAACTAAGACTGACATAAATTATTTTATTGCCTCAACAATTTTTTTTGCTGCATCATCTAAATTTTCAGCTGAAATCAATTTTAAACCTGAATTATCAAGTATTTCTTTTCCTTCTTTAAAATTAGTGCCTGCTAATCTTACAACTAATGGCACTTTAATATTAATTTCTTTTGCTGCATCTACTAGTCCTTGGGCTAGTACATCGCATCTCATAATACCTCCAAAAATATTTATCAAAATTCCTTTTACATTTTTATCTGATAGAATAATTTTAAATGCAGCAGATACTTTTTCTTTTGAAGCTCCTCCTCCAACATCTAAAAAGTTTGCAGGCTCCTCACCATATAATTTAATTATATCCATAGTCGCCATAGCAAGACCTGCACCATTAACCATACAACCAATACTCCCATCTAATTTTATATATGCCAAATCATATTTGCTTGCTTCTATTTCCATATCTTCTTCTTCATTAAGATCTCTCAATTCTAAAATTTCTGGGTGTTTAAAAAGTGCATTGTCATCAAAATTCATTTTTGCATCAAGACAAACTATTTTATTGTCTTTAGTTAAAATTAAAGGATTTATCTCAACTAGATTTGCGTCTGTTTCTACAAACATTTTATAAATTGATTTAATTAGATTTACTGCTTGATTGTTAGCAGACTCGTTTAAATTAAAAATTTTAATTATATCTCTACAGTCCTTATCAGAAATTTCGTCATATAAATCTACCTTGGTAGTAATTATTTTATCTGGTGTTTTGCGTGCTACTTCTTCAATATCCATTCCACCCTGATCACTTGAAATAAAAGCTATCTTTGAACTAGCTCTATCGATAAGGCAAGAAAGATAAAATTCTTTACTAATTTCAGAAGACGCTTCAACATAAAGCCTCTTTACCTCTCTACCATTATGACCAGTTTGATTTGTTACCAATGTTTTTCCCAGTAATTGAATGGCTTCCTGCTCTAATTTTTTTAGAGTATCAACTATTTTAACTCCTCCTGCTTTACCTCTGCCACCTGCATGTATTTGGGCTTTAAGCACATATTTATCTGTTTTAAGAAACTTTGCTTTTTCAATAAGTTCTTTAACATCAAAAGAAAATACTCCCTCTGGAACAGTTGCACCATATTTTTTTAAAATCTGTTTTGCCTGATGTTCGTGGATGTTCATCAACTATTATTTAAACTAGGATCAATTTTTGAAGCTGCTTCCCATAATTTTATTACTGCTTCAACTGAATTATTAAATTCTGATTTTTCTTTTTCATCTAAATTAATTTCTTCAATTTTTTCTATTCCATCTTTTCCAATAATTACTGGCACTCCTGCATAAATATTATTGACTCCGTATTCGCCATGAAGATGTGCAGCACAAGGTAAAAGTTTTTTTTGATCTTTTAAATATGCCTCAGCCATTTCAACTCCTGCAGCTGCAGGGGCATAAAAAGCTGATCCTTTTTCTAAATATTTTACTATTTCAGCTCCTCCATCTCTTGTTCTTTGATTTATACTCTCTAATCTTTCCTCTGAAATTTTTCCTTCTTTAACTAAATCCAATAATGGTTTTCCAGAAACTTTTGTAAATCTTGGCAAAGGGACCATAGTATCCCCATGTCCTCCCATTACCATTGCATCAATTTCATTTACTGGAACATTTAATTCAAGAGATAAGAAAAGTTTAAATCTTGAAGTATCTAATATACCAGCCATACCAACAACTTTTTTTGTTGGTAAACCTGAGAATTTTTGGAAAGCCATCACCATTACATCCAAAGGATTGGTAATGCATATTACAAAAGCATTAGGCGCATGAGTTTTTACTCCTTCTGCTACTTGTTTAATTATTTTTAAATTTATTCCTAATAAATCATCTCTGCTCATACCTGGTTTTCTTGGTACGCCAGCAGTAATAATTATTACATCTGAGTTTTTTATATCTTCATAATTATCAGTTCCTGAAAACTTTACATTGAATCCATCAACTGATGAAGATTGTGCAATATCTAAAGCTTTTCCTTTCGCTAATCCGCTTGCAACATCAAACAAAACTACTTCATCAACTATTTCTTTAATACCAATTAAATGAGCTAGAGTACCGCCAATTTGACCCGCGCCAATTAAAGAAATTTTTTTCATTTTTATTTCATAGTAGGCATTACGAATTCAGGATTTGATCTTACTCCCGATGGCCACCTTGAAGTTACTGTTTTAAGTTTTGTATAGAATCTTACACCTTCAGGTCCATGCATATGTTGATCTCCAAAAAGAGATCTTTTCCAGCCACCAAAACTATGAAATGCCACTGGAACAGGAATAGGAATATTGATTCCTACCATTCCTACTTTTATTTTGTTTGCAAAAGTTCTTCCAACATCTCCATCTCTAGTATAAATACTTGTTCCATTGCCATATTCATGTTCATTAATCAATTTGGTTGCCTCATCAAAATCCTTAACTCTAACTACTGATAACACGGGTCCAAAAATCTCTTCCTTATAAATTCTCATATCTTTTTTAACGTGATCAAATAAACAACCGCCAATATAAAATCCTTTTTCATAACCTTGAAGCTTAATATCTCTACCATCTACTACCAATTTTGCTCCTTCTTTAACACCCAAATCAACATATCCTCTAACTCTTTCTAAATGTTCTTTTGTTACTAAAGGACCCATTTCAGAATTTTTATCTAAACCTGGTCCAACCTTTAAAGCTTCAACTTTTTTTGACAAGCTTGAAACAAGTTTATCACCAATATTACCAACAGCTACAGCTACTGATTGAGCCATACATCTTTCTCCTGCAGAACCATATGCTGCTCCCATAAGACCATTTACAGCTTGATCTAAATCACAATCTGGCATTACTACACAATGATTTTTAGCTCCCCCTAAAGCTTGAACTCTTTTTTCATTCTTAGCAGCATTTTCATATATATATTTTGCAATTGGAGTTGATCCTACAAAACTAACTGCTTGAATATCTTTATTTGTCAAAATAGCATCTACAACTTCTTTATCTCCATTTATAACATTAAGAACACCATCAGGTAATCCAGCTTCTTTAAAAAGTTCTGCAAGTCTTAAAGAACAAGAAGGATCTTTTTCTGAAGGTTTTAAAATAAAAGTATTTCCACAAGCAATTGCCATTGGAAACATCCACATAGGAACCATTGCTGGAAAATTAAATGGAGTTATTCCTGCACAAACTCCAAGTGGTTGTCTCATTGACCAACTATCAATATTGGTTCCAACATTTTCAGTAAATTCTCCTTTGAGCATTTGAGGAATCCCACAAGCAAATTCCACTACTTCCAAGCCTCTAGTTAATGATCCTTTAGCATCTTCATAGACTTTGCCGTGTTCAGAAACTATCATTTTAGTAATTTCATCGGAATTTTTTTCTATAAGTTCTTTATATTTAAAAATTATTCTTGCTCTTACAATTGGTGGTTTAGCTGACCATTCTTTAAATGCTTCTTTTGCAAATTTCACTGCATTATTTAAATCTTCTTTAGTTCCAAGTTTTACCTCTGCCTCTTGGATTCCAGTGGCAGGATTAAATACTTTTCCAGTCCTATCAGATTTTCCTGGAAAAATATTTCCATTAACAAAGTGTTGAATTAATTTCATTAATAAAATTATTTAATTAAGTAATTAGACTGTTGCAAGCATTTTTTTTATAGATGCAATGGCTTTTGCTGGATTTAGACCCTTTGGACAGGCATTTGTACAATTCATTATTGTATGACATCTATAAAGCTTTAATTCATCAGCAACTTTTTTTAATCTTTCCTTTCGATCTTCGTCTCTACTGTCAATTATCCATCTGTATGCTTGAAGTAGTACCGCTGGTCCTAAATACTTGTCTCCATTCCACCAATAGCTAGGACATGCCGTAGAACAACATGCACACATAATACATTCATAAAGTCCATCTAGTTTTGCTCTATCTTCTTTGGATTGAATGTTTTCTTTTCTATCATTTACCTTTGAAGTTTTTAACCAGGGTTCAACTGACTCATATTGTTTATAAAGTATACTTAAATCTCCAATTAAATCTTTTAAAACTTTTAAATGAGGAAGGGGATAAATATTAATATCTCCTGTAATTTCTGAATGAGATTTTGTGCAAGCTAAACCATTTTTCCCATCCATATTCATTGCACAAGAACCACAAACTCCATGAGAACACGATCTTCTGTATGCGAGAGATGAGTCAATTTCATTTTTAATTTTATTTAATATATCTAAAACTTTTGAAGGACAGTTATCCATATCTACTTCGTAAGTATCTATTCTTGGATTTTTTCCAGTCGATGGGTCCCATCTATAAATATTAACTTTTTTTATATTTTTAGAGCCAGTTTTGTCTTTATAATAATTACCTTTTTGTATTTTTGAATTTTTGGGTAAATTTATTTGAACCATTAATAAACTCTTTCTTGAGGTGGAAAATATTGCACATCATTTGTTAAAGTAGATCTGTGTACTGGTCGATAAATTATTTTAGTTTTACTCCCATTGCACCAAGATAAAGTATGCTTCATAAATTTTTCATCATCTCTCTTTGGAAAATCTTCTCTGGCATGCGCTCCTCTACTTTCTGTTCTATGATAAGCAGAGTCAATTGTGGTGATTGCCTGCCTAATTAAATTATCAAATTCAAGTGTTTCAACTAAATCAGTGTTAAATATCAAAGATTTATCTTTAACGAAAATTGATTCCATACCTTCAAATGATTTTCTTATTTCATCTACTCCTTCTTTTAGTGTTTTTTCAGTTCTAAAGACTGCACATTTTGATTGCATAGTTTTTTGCATAGCCAATCTTAATGTTGATGTTTTATTTGATCCATTTCCATTTCTTAACTTATCAAATCTTTCTATGCATTTATTGGTTTCAGATTCCGATATTTCTTCGTGTGGTGTTCCTGGATTTAAAATTTCAGCAGCTCTTTTTGCAGCTGCTCTTCCAAAAACAACTAAATCAATTAATGAGTTAGATCCAAGTCTATTGGCGCCATGAACTGAAACACATGCTGCCTCTCCAATAGCCATCAAGCCAGGCACGGTTTTATCAGATCCATTAACTGTAAGAACTTCCGCTTTATAATTTGTTGGTATACCTCCCATATTATAATGAACTGTTGGAACAACTGGTATTGGCTCCTTCGTTACATCAACATTTGCAAAAAGTTTTGAAGATTCTGAAATTCCTGGAAGTTTTTCTTCAATAACTTTAGGATCTAGATGTTCTAAATGAAGATGAACATGGTCTTTTTCTTTTCCAACACCTCTACCTTCATTTATTTCAAGAGCTATAGATCTGCTAACTACATCCCTAGAAGCTAAGTCTTTAGCTTTCGGTGCGTATCTTTCCATGAATCTTTCACCTTTTGAATTTAATAAGTATCCACCTTCTCCTCTCACTCCTTCGGATATAAGTGTTCCATGACCATAAATACCTGTTGGGTGAAATTGAACAAATTCCATATCTTGTAAAGGCAATCCTGCTCTTAAAATCATTGCATTTCCATCTCCTGTGCAAGTATGAGCAGATGTAGCAGAATAATAAATTTTACCATATCCACCTGTAGCTATAATAGTAATATGCGATCTAAATCTGTGAATTGTTCCATCTTTTAAATTCCAAGCAATTAAACCTTTGCATTCTCCGTTTTTCATTAACAAATCGAGTGCAAAATATTCAATAAAGAATTCTGTATTATGTTTTAAAGCTTGACCATATAAAGTGTGTAGTATTGCATGGCCAGTTCTATCTGCAGCTGCACAAGTTCTCTCTACAGGTTCGTTTCCATAGTTTTTAGTCATTCCACCAAAAGGTCTTTGGTATATTTTTCCATCTTCTGTTCGACTAAAAGGAACTCCATATTGTTCTAATTCTAAAACTGCTCTAGGTGCTTCTTTACATAAATACTCTATAGAGTCTTGATCGCCCAACCAGTCAGAACCTTTAACTGTATCATACATATGCCATCTCCAGTCGTCTTCTCCCATATTGCCCAGTGCCGCAGAAATCCCTCCTTGAGCAGCAGAAGTATGACTTCTTGTCGGAAAAACTTTAGATATGCATGCTGTTTTTAAACCTGCTTCACTTAGACCTACAGCTGCCCTTAGTCCAGATCCTCCTGCCCCAAGAACCACTACGTCATATTCATGATCAATAATATTATAAGATTTCATAAGCTTAAAACTATTAAAGTTATAATTGTTAATATGGGTATTATTATAGCAGATATAAAGAGAAATCTGTTTGCGACATTTTTAATTTTTTCATTATGTAAATAATCCTCAAATATTTCACTAATACTCAATGCTGAATAAAAGAAAGCAACTATTATAAAAAAAGAAAATAAAAACTTTGAAGGTTGAGATGTAAAAAAATATATTATTTGATCATAATCTTTATCATAAATTGAAACTAAATTTACTACAAACCAAAGCATTAGAGGAACTAATACAACTGAACTTACTTTAAGAAAAATCCATTTTTTTGTTGCATCAATCATTACAATAAATTCCTACCTAAAAAATAAATTAAAACAGTTAATATAAATGATCCAAATATAACAAGTATACCAGAAATATTTGATGTTTTTATTTCAAACCCGTAACCCATATCCCAAAACCAATGTCTAATTTCACTTAAAATTTGGAAACTAAATGACCAAGAAATACCAATTATAAAAAATTTTCCAAAAAAGGATTTTAAAAAATTTAATACAAGCTCATAACTAACATTTCCAAACAACAAAGATATAGTCCAAAAACAAATTAATGTTATAATAACAATATTTAAAACTCCGGTTATCCTGTGTGATATAGAAATTAGCGAAGAAATATGCCAATTATAAATTTGAATATGTGGAGATAAAGGGTTGTTATCTTTCATTATTTATTTTTTATATATGCTTCAGCTATTTCTACAGCATTTAAAGCTGCACCTCTTAATAAATTGTCAGATACACACCAAATATTTACAGTATTTTTATTACTGTTATCTTTTCTAATTCTTGAAATAAAAGTTTCATTTTTTCCTTCAGCCTCAACTTGCGTTATATAGCCTCCATCTTTTCTTTCATCTATAACTTTGCATCCTTCTGCTGAGTCCAAAATTTGACGAATTTCTTTTAAATTAAATTCTTTTTCAAATTCAATATTCAATGACTCTGCGTGAGAAATCATTACGGGAATTCTTACACAGGTAGCTGTTAGTTCTATATTTTTATCTATAATTTTTTTTGTCTCATCAATCATTTTCACTTCTTCTTTTGTATATCCATCTTCTACAAATACATCAATATGAGGAATTGCATTGAATGCAATTTGCTTAGTATAATTTTTTGAAATAATTTTCTTATTTTCTAAAGATAATTTAGTTTGCTCTACTAATTCATCCATAGGGGCTTTTCCAGCACCTGATGTAGACTGATAAGTTGAGATCACTACTCTTTTAATTTTAAAAATATCATGCAATGGTTTTAAAACCAAAACCAGTTGTGCGGTTGAACAATTTGGATTGGATATAATATTTTTTTTTATATTTTTTAAATCTTTAGAGTTTACCTGAGGAACGATTAAAGGAACATCCGGGTCCATTCTAAATTGACTAGAATTATCTATAACCATTGATTGTTTTGCAGCAATAGGGACATATTTTTCTGAAATTTTTCCTCCTGCAGAAAAAAAAGTAATATCTGCTTTTGAAAAGTCAAAAGTCTCTAAATTATCAACAACAATTTCTTCTTCTTTAAATTTTAATTTTTTTCCAGCACTTTTATAAGATGCTACTAAATACAGATTATTGATAGGAAAATTTTTTTTTTCTAAAACTTCTATAATTTTCCTTCCTACATTTCCTGTTGCTCCTACAATTGCTATATTCATGATGATTTAGTTATACTAAATGAAAGGTAAATCGCAAACTTTTCCCTCAAAAACACTACCATTTACTGATATTTTAAATGTCTGAGAAACTTCAAAATAAGGCTTATTCAACATCGCAATACCGATTACTTTTTTAAAATGTGGTGAATATGTACCAGATCTTAGCTCGCCTATTTTTAAATTTTTTTCATTGATAAGTTCAATTGATTTTGACACATTTATTTCTTTTGCATCAATTTTTACTCCCATCAACTTCCTGATAATTCCTTTATTTCTAACTTCTTTTAATTTTTCTTTTCCAAGAAAATTAACCTCTGAGTCTAAATTAACATATTTATCTAATCCACATTCAAGTGGATTATCATCATTATCCATATCATTACCATATGAAAGTAAAGCACTTTCAATTCTCTCAATTAAATTTGGACATCCAGCTTTAACATTAAAATTTTTTCCAACTTCAAATAATTCATCATATAAAGAAAGACCTGATTTTGTATTTTCAACATAAATCTCATAACCTCCTTGTTTTGACCATCCTGATCTAGCAATTAAATGTTTTGCTCCATCAAATTCAAAATAATCAAAGCCGAAAAATTTCATTTCTATAATTTTTTTTCCAAATATTTTTTCCATAAGATTAAAAGATTTTGGTCCTTGTACCGCTAATATATCAACACTTGGTTCAAATATTTTAACATCTAATTTTTTTCCAATTGCTAAACCTTTTGCAAATAAAATAACATCTGAGTCTGCAATTGAAATCCACCATCTATCTTCAGCAAGTTTTAAAATTACTGGGTCATTTATTAAACCTGCTTTGTCATCTATAATTGGACAATAATAACATCTGCCTACTTTAGATTTTGATAGATCTCTACAAGTCATTAATTGAATTAATTTTGCAGAATCTTTTCCTGAAATTTCCACTTGTCTTTCACCAGCTACATCCCAAACTTGAACATGTTCTTTTAGATGATGGTAAGATTCTTCTAATGAACCAAATGCAGCAGGCAAAAGCATATGGTTATATGTTGTGTAAGAAGTTACACCCTGTTTTTCTATTCTTGAAGTGTAAGGTGTACTTCTAATTCTTCTTGATTTAGCTATAGAATAAGTTTTCATATTTTTAAAAAAATACTACTCTTTAGCCTTTTTTCTTAGTTCAAATTTTTGAATTTTTCCTGTTGAAGTTTTTGGGAGTTCACAAAACTCAATTTTTTTTGGTACTTTAAAACTTGCAAGAGTCTCCTTACAAAAATCTATTAATTCTTTTTCTGTAGTAGGTTTGTCTTTAACTGCTTCAATAAATGCACAGGGAACTTCTCCCCATTTTTCATCAGGTTTTGCAACAACTGCTGCTATAGATACAGAAGGATGTTTTGCTAGGGTGTTTTCTATTTCAATTGATGAAATATTTTCACCCCCTGAAATAATTATATCCTTAGATCTATCTTGAATTTTTACATAGCCATCTGGATACATCACAGCTAGATCTCCAGTATGAAACCAGCCACCCTTCATAGCTTTTTCAGTAGCCTCTTTATCTTTAAAATAGCCTTTCATAACTACATTTCCCCTAATCATTATTTCTCCAATTGTTTTGCCATCTTTTGGAACTTCCTGCATAGTTTCTGGATCCATAATTGTTACTCCTTCTGTATTAGGATATCTTACTCCTTGTCTAGCTTTAATTTCATTTTGTTTTTCCTCATCTAGCTCATTCCATTCTTCATTCCACGCACATTGTGTAACATGTCCATAGGTTTCGGTTAGACCATAAACATGCATTACTTCAAAACCAAGACTTTTCATTTTTTTAAAAATAATGCTTGGTGGCGGAGCTCCAGCAGTTAAAACATAAACTTTTTGTTTTAATTTTTTACGATCACTATCTGGTGATCCTGTAATCATATTGAGCACAATTGGTGCACCTCCAAAATGAGTTATATTATGTTTATCAATTAGTTCAAAAATTTTTTTGATATCAATGTTACGCAGACAAATTGTTTTTCCATTTAACATAGGAACAGTCCAAGGATAACACCATCCATTACAATGAAACATTGGTACAACAGTTAAAAAATTTAATCTACTTGGCATATTCCAAGCTGCAGAACTACCCGTTGACATTAAATATGATCCTCTGTGATGATAAACAACTCCTTTTGGATTTCCTGTTGTTCCCGAAGTATAACTTAATGAAATTGCTTGCCACTCATCTTCTGGCATTTTCCAAATATAATCTTCATCTCCTGTACTTAAAAATTCTTCATACTCTATATCGCCAATTTTTTCTAATTTTGATTGATCTGCATACTTATCGTTTATATCAATTATTATAATTTTTTTATTTATAATTTTTAAAGCTTTCTTAACTTCCGAATGTAATTGTCTATCTACAACTAACACTTTAGCATCACTATGTTCTAAAATATAAGCGATGGTTTTAGCATCTAATCTAATATTTATTGTATTTAATACTCCTCCAGTCATTGGAACAGAATAATGAGCCTCAAAAATTTCAGGAGTATTAAAAGCTAGAAATGAAACCGTATCTCCTTTGCCAATACCAATTTTTTCCAACGCGCTTGCAAATTTTATACATCTTTTATAAACTTCTATCCAAGTATACTTTTTGTCTTCGTAAATTAATGCTTCATAATTTGGATAAATATCTTTTGCTCTTTGCAAAAAAGATAGGGGTGTTAAAGGAACAAAATTTGCTTTATTCTTATCTAGATTTGTATTGTAATGGCTCATACTAATTAAATTTAAAGTCCATTATATATTTACTGCCAGTAATTGCTGTTTTAAAATGGTTTTCTGCTCTTGGTAAAACTCGATTAAAATAAAAATTTGCTGTTTGTATTTTATCTTCATAAAAATCTTTATTATTATCATAATCTTTGAAGCTAGCTTCTAAAACTTTAATCCAAGCATGTCCTGTTGCAACTAAACCTAAAACTTTTAAATAATCGTTGCAAGCAGCGCTTGCATCATCTTTGGAATCTTTTATTTTTTCTTTGATCCAAGTAGTAAATTTTGTCAATATATCTAAATAGTAATTTAATTGTTTAATATGTGGTTGGATTTTATCTTCACTAATATTGATTTCTTCCTTAATTAAATTAAGATATTTATCAATTATATCATCATTTTTTGTTACTAATTTTCTAAAAACCAAATCAGCTGCTTGCACTGAATTAGTACCTTCATAAATTGGAGTAATTCTGTTGTCTCTGTATAATTGTTCAATACCAAGATCTTTCGTAAAACCATATCCTCCATGAATTTGCATTGCTTCACTTGTTATTTCCATCCCTAAATCAGTAAACATTGATTTAACAACCGGAGTAAGTAATGAAACAAAATCTGAAGCCTCTTGTTTTACTTTTTCGTCACTATGATTTAGGCTGACCTCTGTTTGTTGCGATAGCCAAAAACATAATGCTCTTTCTCCTTCAATTATAGATTTCATATTAAGTAAAGATCTTCTTATATCTGCATGTTCAATTATATTATCTGCACCATTTTCAGATTTGGCATTATTTGCTTTTCCTTGTTTTCTTTCTTTTGCATATGACAATGAATTTTGATATGCAATTTCAGAAATTCCAAGACCTTGTATTCCAACTACAATTCTCTCTAAATTCATCATTGTAAACATAGAGTTAAGACCTTTGTTTTTTGGTCCTATCATATATCCGGCAGCCTCATCAAAATTTAAAACACATGTAGCTGAAGCTTTAATGCCCATTTTTTCTTCTATTGATCCAGTTGATACACCATTCCTAGTACCTAAATTTCCATCTTCTTTGACTATAAATTTTGGAACAAGAAACAAACTTATACCTTTAGTTCCTTTTGGTGAGTCGGTTGCTCTAGCTAAAACTAAATGAATAATATTCTCAGTAAGATCATGATCGCCTGAGGTAATAAATATTTTTTGTCCACTAATTTTATAAGTACCATCAGATTGTTCTTCTGCTTTAGATTTTAATAAACCTAAATCAGTACCACAAACTGGCTCTGTTAGACACATAGTGCCACTCCATTTGCCTTCAACCATTTTTGGTAGATATTTATTTTTTATTTCATCACTTCCGTGTTTTAAAATACAATTGTATGCGCCTATAGTTAACTCACTATAAAGTTTAAATGAAAGACAGGCTGAAGATAACATTTCGTCAAAAAAAGCACTAACTGTTTTTGGCATTCCTTGACCACCATATTTTGGGTCGCATGATAATGAAATCCATCCATCTTCAATAAATTTTTCGTAAGCTTCCTTATATCCAGGAGAAGTTCTAACTATACCATTTTCTAATTTGGGTGGGTTTTCATCTCCAGATTTTGCTAATGGTAGTATTAAATTTTGGGAAATTTTTGCAGCTTCTTCTAATATATCTTTTACTAAATCTGAGTTTACTTCTTTATATTTTTCTATCTCATTATACTTTTTATTATTTCTTAACTTATTAAAAAGAAACATCATATCTTCAACTGGAGCATTATAAATTGGCATTTAATTAGTTTAGAATAAATGATTAATTATTGCAATTTTGAAATTATCGCATCACCCATAGTCGATGTTGAAACTTCTTTTGTTCCATTTGACAATATATCTTTTGTTCTTAATCCCTCATCTAAAACATTTTGGACTGCTTTTTCTAAAGTTTCTGCCTCTTTATCTAAATCTAAAGTGTACTTTAATGCCATTGCAAAACTTAAAATAGTTGCAATTGGATTTGCAATTCCTTTTCCTGCAATATCAGGTGCTGAACCATGAACGGGTTCATATAGCGATCTCATATTTCCATTTTTGTCTTTAGCACCTAAAGATGCTGAGGGTAAAAGTCCCAATGAGCCTGTTAACATTGCTGCCTCATCTGAAAGCATGTCTCCAAATAGATTATCTGTAACAATTACGTCAAATTGCTTGGGATTTCTTACTAATTGCATGGCACAATTATCAGCTAACATATGATTTAATTCTACGTCTTTATATTCTTTTTCATGAATAGACTGAACTTCTTCTTTCCAAAGTTGACCTGCCTCCATAACATTAGATTTTTCGCATGATGTAACTTTATTATTTCTTTTTCTTGCTAGATCAAATGCTACTCTTGCAACTCTCTCAATTTCACTAGTGGTATATACATGAGTGTTTATTCCTTTTCTTTCACCATTATCAATAGGCTTGATTCCTCTTGGTTCACCAAAATAAATTCCTCCCGTTAATTCTCTCACAAACATTATGTCTAAACCAGATACTAATTCAGGTTTTAAACTTGAAGCATCAACCAATTGTTTAAAACAAATAGCCGGTCTAAGATTGGCAAATAATTTTAACTCCTTTCTTAATTTTAATAGTGCTCTTTCTGGTTTTTTTGAAAATTCAAGATTGTCCCATTTTGGACCACCTACTGCTCCAAGTATGACCGCTTCACTTTCCAATGCTTTATAAAATACTTCATCTGTAATGGGCATACCATGTTTTTCATATGCAGATCCACCAACTAATTCTTCTTCAATTTCAAAATCTAAGGACTTTTTATTATTGAACCAATTAATAATTTTTTTTACTTCACCAATAACTTCTGGTCCTATTCCGTCGCCCGGTAAAAGTAAAAATTTTCTTTTTTTAATTTTAATCATTAAATATCCATGGTTTTGTAGTTTTTATTTTTTTTTCAAAATCAACAATTTTTTCAGATTTTTCTAATGATAAAGCAATATCATCTAAACCTTCTAACAAACATTTTTTTTTAAATTCATCAATTTCAAATTTTATTTCTTTATTTCCAAAAATAATCTTTTGATCAACTAGATTAACAGAAATCTCTTCTTTTCTTTTCGAATAATCTGAAATTTCTTTTATTTCGTCTTCTGGAATCATTATTGGTAAAATTCCATTCTTAAAGCAGTTATTATAAAAAATATCAGCATAACTTGAGCTAATGATGCATTTAATTCCAAAGTCTAAAAGTGCCCATGGAGCATGTTCTCTAGAAGATCCACAACCAAAATTTTTTCCAGTAATTAAAATCTTAGACTGTTTATAAGGATTTTTATTTAAAATAAATTCTTCGACTAGCTTTCCACTTTGATCATATCTCATTTCAAAAAATAAACCTTTTCCAAGACCTGTTCTTTTAATAGTTTTTAAAAATTGTTTTGGGATAATCATATCCGTATCAATATTTACTATTGGCAGGTAGGCTGGAATACTTTTGATTGATTCAAATTTTTTCATTTAATTTTGATACTTTCTAACATCATCTAAATTACCTGAAATTGCTGCTGCTGCTGCCATTGCAGGACTTACAAGATGAGTTCTTCCTCCTCGTCCTTGTCTACCTTCAAAATTTCTATTTGATGTAGACGCACATCTCTCTTCTGGTTTTAACTTGTCAGCATTCATAGCTAAACACATTGAACAACCTGGTTCTCTCCATTCAAAGCCAGAATCTTTTATAATTTTATCCAAACCTTCCTGTTCTGCCTGCTCTTTTACCAATCCAGATCCGGGAACTATCATGCCATTAACATGTGAAGCAATTTTTTTATTTTTTAAAATTTTTGCAGCTTCTCTAATATCTTCAATTCTGCCATTGGTACAACTACCAATAAAAACTTTATCAATTTTAATATCTTTGATTTTCATGTTTGGTTTTAAACCCATATAATTTAAGGATCTATTTATGGAGTTTTTTCTATCTGGATCTGTTTCGTTGTCTGGATTTGGAACTTTGCCATCTATTTCAACGACATCTTGTGGTGAAGTTCCCCAAGTTACCATGGGCTTAATTTCAGAACCTTCTAAATTAATGTTTTTATCAAAATTAGCATTATTATCAGATTTTAAAGTACTCCAATATTCAAGAGCTTTGTCCCAATTATTATTTTTTGGAGACATTGGTTTGTCTTTAAGATATTTAAAAATTTTTTCGTCAGGCTGAATTAATCCTGCTCGTGCGCCTCCTTCAATTGTCATATTACAAATTGTCATTCTTTGTTCTACACTAAGGCTTGAAATTAAATTTCCGGAATATTCAATAACGTAACCAGTACCACCTGCCGTTCCTATTTTTCCTATAATTTGTAGAATTACATCTTTTGAAGTAACACCTATTGGTAAATTTCCATTAACATTAATTCTAAAGTTTTTTGATTTCTTCTGTAAAAGTGTTTGTGTGGCTAAAACATGCTCAATTTCTGATGTACCTATTCCAAAGGCTAAGGCTCCAAAAGCTCCATGAGTTGCGGTATGACTATCTCCACATACAATGATGCTGCCTGGTTGTGTAAATCCTTGTTCTGGTCCAATAATATGAACGATACCTTGTCTTTTATCATTCATTCCAAATAGTTCGATACCAAATTCATTACAGTTTTTTTCAAGTGTTTCTACTTGTATTCTAGAATCCTCATCTTCAATTCCTTTTGTTCTATCAGTTGTTGGAACATTATGATCTGCAACAGCCAATGTTAATTTGGGTTGTCGAACTTTTCTATTTGAATTCCTCAAACCTTCAAATGCCTGTGGACTGGTAACTTCATGTACTAGATGCCTATCAACAAAAAGCAAAGATGTTCCATCATCTTGTTGATGGACAAGATGTTCATTCCATATTTTATCGTAAATAGTTTGAGGCATTTAGAAAAAAATTATTTTTTCTTTGTTTGGCTTTCTATTTTTTTGGAAGCTTTTGCTTTCTTTTCTTCTTTAGGAGCTTCTGCTTTCTTTTCTTCTTTAGGAGCTTCTGCTTTCTTTTCTTCAGAAGATTGGGTTAAATTCTCATTTTCAAAATCTTGTTTTACATCAATTTCAATTCCAATTTTCTTTTTGATTTTTTCAGCAATTCTTGCAGATTTTCCTGTTCTATCTCTTAAATAATATAATTTAGCTCTCTTAACTTTACCCGATCTTATTACCTTTATAGAGTCAACAATTGGACTATATAAAGCAAAAGTTCTTTCAACTCCTTCTCCAAAAGATATTTTTCTTACTGTAAATGAAGAATTTAAATCTCTATTTTTTTTGGATATACAAACACCTTCGAAGTATTGAATTCTATCTCTTTTTCCTTCAGTAATTTTTACACCCACTTTAATAATGTCTCCCGGAAAAAAATCTGGAAGTTTTTTTTCTGCAGAAATTTTCTTTACATTTGCAATGTTTATTTCTTCTATGGTTTTCATGTTTAAATTTATCAAATTAATTCTTTTTATATTTTTGCCACAAATCTGGTCTTCGGTCGCGTGTTATAGCCTCAGATTGAGATAAACGCCAGTCTTTAATTTTGGCATGATCTCCTGATAATAGTACATCTGGAACTGTTTTTTCTTCCCAAATTTGGGGTTTTGTATATTGAGGATACTCTAAGAGTCCATTCTCAAAGCTTTCCTCTTCTATTGATTTTTCATTACCAAGTACACCCGGCAATAATCGTATAATTGCATCTAACATTACAAATGCAGCACTTTCTCCTCCTGATAAAACAAAGTCACCTATACTCACTTCTTCTATATTTCTTGCTTCTATAACTCTTTGATCAATACCTTCAAAATGTCCACATATCATATTAACAGTTTTCTCTTTGGAAAGTTCTTTTGCTAATTGTTGATTAAATAATTTTCCCTTTGGACTTAAATAAATTATTTTTTCTTTAGATTTTAAATTTTTATCTAAAGATTTTGCAAGTACATCAGGTTTTATTAACATTCCTGAACCTCCTCCATATGTAGTGTCATCAACAGTCTTATGTTTGTCATTTGTATAATCTCTAATATTAACTGTCTCTAACTTCCAAATTTTTTCAGCTAGCGCTTTACCATATAAACCTTTTCCAAATGGTCCTGGAAAAAATTCTGGGTAAAGTGTAAATATTCGAGCAATTAA
>CACLLR010000008.1 GCA_902607805.1 uncultured Pelagibacteraceae bacterium | reverse complement strand
ATTTAATACCAGCTTCATCTCCTTTATGCTCACTAATTAATTCAACTTTAAAATTTTTGTTATTAGACCATTTCATATACATTCTTCTTAGCATATCTGCCCAATCTTGACTTTCAGTTCCTCCTGCTCCTGCATGAATTTCTAAGTAAGCATCTAAATAATCATTTTCGTCTGACAAAAAACAATTAACTTCATTTTTTTTTACTTTAATTTTTAATTTTTTGAAATTATTTATTGTATCTTGAATAATTTGTTTATTATTTTCTTCTATAGCTAAATTATATAAATCATATAAATCTTCACATTCAATTTTTGAAGAATTAAATGAATTAATTAATTGATCAAAAAATTTTTTTTCTTTTATTATTTTTTCAGCTGAAGCTTGATTTGACCAAAATTTTGGGTTTTCGATCTTTTTATTTAATTGATCAATTTTTAAAAAAATATCTTTTTTATCAAAGATACTCCTTAATTCTTAAGTTTATTTTTTCTATCTCTAATTTATATTTTGATATCTCTGATTCCATTAGTAAAATTTTAAAATGTTATTATTTAACACTTTATATTTTAAATTTTTATTGTCATCTAAATATTTTTCGTCATATCTATCAGTTTTAAATGATTCGATGATTGTTTCTTTAGAATTAAAGTTTGCTTTTCTTCCAGTTTTTGAGTCTATTACCATCATAGAAATATTTTTTGATACTTTAAATGGTCTTGCATCAGTTTTATTTACTGCTTTTTCTATGAAACTTTTAAATACTGGTAAGGCTGTTTTTGATCCAGTTTCATATTTTCCAAGTGATTTAGGATCGTCGTATCCCACATATACTCCAATAACTAAATTTGATGTAAATCCAACAAACCATGTATCAGTATTTTTGTTAGTAGTTCCAGTCTTCCCTGCTAAATCTAAATTTAAGTTTTTTAACTTTTTTCCAGTACCTCTTTGCACAACACCCTGTAATAAAGAGGTCATTTGATATGCTGTTTCTGAGCTAAAAATTTGCTCAAATTTATCAGAAATTATAGGAATATTACTGCTCTCATAAGATATATTGTTACAATTTTCACAATATCTTTTTTCTGAATTATAAATGGTTTTTCCTTCGCTGTCCTGAATTCTATCTATCAAAATAGGTGTAACTAATTTTCCTCCATTAATAAAAGAACAATAAGCTGAAGTAAGTTTTATTAATGTAGTTTCAGCAGAACCTAGTGATATTGACATTAATTCATCAGGATTTTCATATATATTTAATTTTTTTGCAAAGTTTGTAATTTTGCTTAAACCTAGATCTTGGGCAATTCTTACAGTCATTAGATTACGAGATTTTTCAAGTCCAATCCTTAAAGTTGAAACTCCATAAAATTTTTTTCCATAATTTTCTGGTTTCCATTTTTTTAAATCTACTCCTTGATCTAATACTATTGGTGCATCTAAAATTAAACTAGATGGAGTAAATTGGTTTTCTAAAGCTAATGCATAAATAAAAGGTTTAAAAGCTGACCCTGGTTGTCTAGATGCTTGAGTTGCTCTGTTGTATTCACTCTTTTTAAAACTAAATCCTCCTGACATTGCAAGAACTCTTCCTGTATATGGATCAATTACAACAATTGCTCCATTAACTTTTGGTAACTGTTTTAAATCATAATTATTTTTTTCAATTTTTTTAACATAAATAATATCACCAACTTTTAATACTTCATTTAATTCTTTTTTTATCCAAGAAATTTTTTCATAATCAATTTTTCCATTTTCTTTTTTATCAGTTTCTATTTCTACATTAAATTTACCAATTTTTTTTACTATTGCTAGGTTCCATCCAATTGATTTTTCTAGTTTAAAATTCTCTAAATTATTATTCCAATCTTTAGAATATTTTTTATTTGCTAGTGCTCCACGCCAACCTTTTCTTCTATCGTATTTAATTAATCCTTCCCTTAGAGCACTAGTAGCTTTGGATTGTAAATTTAAATTTAATGGTGTTTTTATATTAAAACCTTGCTTATAAACTTTATCAAAACCATATTTCTGAACTATATTTTTTCTTACATCTTCAACATAATATCTTGAGTCTTCGAGATAAATTCGTTTTCTTTTTTTCAAAATTATATCTGAATTTAAAAGTATTTCTAATTGATCTTTGTCAATATAAGAATTTTCATATAAATTTTTTATTACAAGATTTCTTCTAAATTTTGCTAATTCAATATTTTTCCTTGGATTATATCTACTTGGTGCTTTTGGTAAGGCCGCTAATAATGAAGCCTCTGAATAATTAAGATCGCTAATAGGTTTATCAAAATATCTTAAGCTTGCTGATGCTATACCATAACTTCCCTCTCCTAAATAAATTTGATTTAAATATAGCTCAAGTATTCGCTCTTTTGATAATGCTCGTTCCAAACGAAATGCTAATATAGCTTCTTTGAGTTTTCTATCTAAACTAACTTCGTTTGATAAAAGAAAGTTTTTTGCAACTTGTTGGGTAATAGTAGAAGCTCCTTCCAGTCTATTCGACGTCATTAAATTTGATATATTATTTATAACTGCTCTAACTATTCCCTTCGCATCAACTCCTGGGTGTGAAAAAAAATTTTTATCTTCGGCAGACAAAAATGCATTAATTACTTTTTTTGGTATTGCGTTAAATGGGATAAATATTCTCTTTTCTGAAGAAAAGTCGCTAACCAATTCTCCACTTCCAGAATATAACTTGCTTGATACTGGAGGTTTGTACTTTTTTAAAAATTTGTAATCAGGTAATTTGCTAGAATAAATCCACAATATTGAGATTATGATTATTATTCCTAATAAACTAATTGATATAATGCCCAAAAATATCTTTTTTAAATAATTGTTCATTTTAGTTTAAATTAATAGATGAATTTGTTAATGTTAAGGCACCGAATTTTATAAAAATTTAAAAATGAAAAAAATTAATCAAATAATATGTCAAAAAATTTATATATTGATGCTTCGCATCCAAATGAAACTAGAGTTGTACTTAAATCAAACGGAAATATTGAAGATTACGAATACGAAAGTATAAATAATACTCTAATTAAAAATAATATTTACCTAGGAAAAGTAAGTAGAATAGAACCATCTTTGCAAGCTGCGTTTGTAGATTTCGGAAGAGATAGACATGGATTTTTATCATTTAACGATATTCAAAGTGATTATTACCAAATACCTCACAGTGATATTGAAAAAATTAAAATAGAAGAAGCAAAAGCCAGGGAAGAATTATTACAAGAAAGTAAAATTAAAGATGAAAATATAACTACTGAAAACGATGATATAAATCAAATAAACGGATCAGAAGAAAAACCACAACAAACCAGGTTTCCAAATAAAAGATATAAAATACAAGAAGTTATTAAACCAAACCAAGTAATACTTGTGCAAGTTTTAAAAGATGAAAGAGGTTTTAAAGGAGCTGCACTTAGTACTTTCATATCAATAGCTGGAAAATATATAGTATTAATGCCTAATACACCAAAAGGAGGAGGAATTTCTAGGAAGATATTTAATCCTGGTGAAAGAAAAAAAATTAGATCTATTTTAAATGAAATTACTATTCCTAAAGAAATGGGAATTATAGTTAGGACAGCAGGATCAAATAAAACAAAAAATGAAATTGAAAATGATCTTTCAAACTTAATTAATGTATGGAACTCAATTAAAGATAAAGCGATGAACTCCAACGCTCCATCATTAATTCATCAAGAAAGTGATATTATAAAAAGAAGTATACGAGATATGTATGATGATGAAACTCAAAACATAATTGTAGAAGGCAATGAAGGCTATCAAAGAACTAAAAATTATATGAAATTTATGATGCCTAAAAATTTAAAAAAAGTTAAAAAATATAGAGATAAAATTCCATTATTCTTTAAAGAAAAGATCGAAAATAAACTTTATGAAATATTTCAAAGTGAAGTTAAGTTAGATTCTGGTGGATATTTGGTTATAAGTCAAACAGAAGCATTGGTTTCAATCGATGTTAATTCTGGAAAATCCATTAAACAAAAAAATGTTGAAAGTACAGCCTTAGCTACAAATTTAGAAGCCGCAGAAGAAATTTCTAGGCAAATAAAAATAAGAGATCTTTCAGGTTTAATTATAATTGATTTTATTGATATGATTAATTTTGGAAATAGAAGACAGATTGAAAGAAAACTAAAAGATAAATGCAGAGCAGATAGAGCACGAATTCAAATTGGAAGAATAAGCAATTTTGGATTACTAGAAATGTCAAGACAAAGACTTAGGGAAAGTAATGTAAAATGGCAATTAAGCTTAACAAACGAGTCCTTTTCATTAAAAATAATAAAATTAATGGAGCTTAAATCAATAGAAAATAAATCAAAAATTATAAATGTTATATTAAGTGAAAAAATATTTAATTTTATAAATGAAAATTATATTGATGAAATTAAATATTTTGAAAAAAAAAATAAAATTAATATTAAATTTAATGGTGAAAAAAATTTAAATGTTATGGACTATATTATAGAATTTCAGCATAAAAATAAAAAACTTATTGAAAAAATAGAAAAAATAACTTTATTAAAAAAACCAGAAGAAGATAAAAATAAGATAAAATTAAAATCTCTAAATAACAAAAAAACTAATAAATTTAAAAAAAAAAAATATAAAAAAAAATTTAAAAGAATTAAATAATTCCAAATTTTGGAGATGAAGCTGCTCCAAATATATTTTTTTTTATTCTTCCTGAAAGATATGACTTTCTTCCTGCTTGAACAGCCAATTTCATTGCTTCAGCCATTAAAAATGGTTTTTTTGCTTTAGCTATAGCTGTGTTTATTAGAACTCCGTCGCAACCTAATTCCATAGCTTCCGCAGCATCTGATGCATCTCCTATTCCTGCATCAACTATAACTGGAATTTTTGTTTGTAATCTAATTATTTTAATATTAATTTTATTTTGTATTCCTAGTCCAGATCCTATGGGAGATGCTAAAGGCATAATGGCTACTGCCCCAACATTTTCTAATCTTTTTGACATTAAAGGATCATCATTGCAATAAACCATAACTTTAAAACCTTCTTTAGATAATACTTCAGTAGATTTTAAGGTTTCAATCATATCTGGGAAAAGATTTTTTTTATCACCTAATACTTCTAATTTAACTAAATTCCATCCTCCTATTTCTCTTGCAAGTCTTAAAGTTCTTAAAGCATCCTTTGAATTAAAACATCCAGCTGTATTTGGAAGGTAAGTAATCTTTTTTGGATCAATAAAATCCATAAGCAAAGGTTTTGTTTTATCAGATATATTAACCCTTCTAACAGCTACCGTCACTATATTTGCCCCTGATATTTTAATTGCTTTAGCACACTCTTTCATGTTTTTATATTTTCCTGTACCAACAATTAATCTCGATTTATATATTTTATTATCTATTTTAAAATTATCTTTTATTTTCATTACCCTCCACCTATAAAATGTACTATTTCAATTTTATCATCTTTTTTTAATATAATGTTTTTTATTTTTTTTTTATCTACTATTATTTCATTCAGCTCAATAGCGGTTTTATTTAGTGGTATATTTAAGTTTAATATCAAATCCTTTAAAGAAGAGCCTGCTTTTATGATAATCTTCTTTCCATTTAATTTAATTTTTATTTTATTTTTTTTAATCATGTAATATAAGTTTTAGCGTGAATAATAATATAATAATAATAAATGGTCCAAATCTCAATCTATTAGGAGAAAGAGAACAATCGCATTATGGCTCATTAAATTATGAGGAATTGAAAAAAATTTGCAAAGAATGCTCATCAAAACTGGGGTTAAATCTTGATTTTGAGCAATCTAATCTTGAGGGTGATATTGTAAATTTTATACAAAACTCAAGAAATAAATATAGCGGTATAATAATTAATGCCGCTGGATTTACTCATACATCGGTTGCAATAAGAGATGCTTTAAGTATTGTAAAAACACCTAAGATCGAACTCCATATATCAAATATTTATAATAGAGAAGAGTTTAGACAAAAATCTATGATAAGTGGCGTTGTAACTGGAGGAATATTTGGACTTGGCACAAATGGTTATATTTTGGCCATAAATGCAATGCAAGACTTGCTTAAAAATGGAAATTGATAAAAAAATAATAAAAAAATTAATTAATGCTTTAGAAGAACTAAAAAAATCAGTATCCCATGAAGATATTGATAGTTCAAAAGATGTTGTAGAGCAAGAAGTTGATATATCTAATACAGTTATAAAAAGTCCTATTGTTGGAACAGCATATTTGGCACCTGAGCCAGGAGCTAAAAAATTTATAGAAGTGGGAGAAAAAATTAAAAAAGGAGATACTGTAATGATAGTTGAAGCAATGAAAACAATGAATCATGTTCCTTCAACTTCGGAAGGTGTTGTAAAAAAAGTATGCGTCGAAGATGGACAGCCAGTTGAGTTTGGTCAAAATATAGTAATTCTCGAGTAATGTTTAAAAAAATATTAATTGCAAATCGAGGAGAAATTGCGGTTCGAGTTATAAGAGCTTGTAAAGAATGGGGTATATCTACAGTAGCTGTTCATTCTGATGTTGATAGAGACAGTATGCACGTTAGATTGGCTGATGAAAGTGTTTGCATAGGATCCCACCAGCCAACCAATAGCTATTTAAATATTCCAGCAATATTGTCAGCAATTGAATTAACAAATGCAGAAGCTGTACATCCTGGATATGGTTTTTTATCTGAAAATTTTGAATTTGCAAAAATATTAGAAGATTACAAAATAAAATTTATAGGTCCTTCATCAAAATTAATTAGAATGATGGGAGATAAAATTCAGGCGAAAAAAATTGCAAAGGAATATGGGTTACCAGTTATAGAAGGTTCTGAAGGAGGCATTTCAGATATAAATCAAGCAAAATTATATTGGAAGGACCAAAGAATGAATTGGACTTAACTGAAAATACTCAACCTTGTATTTTTCTAGTAAGCTATTGTATTGCCGAAATGATAAAAAAAGAAATAAATTTTAATTTAAATAAAGCTGAATATTTTGCAGGACATTCACTAGGTGAGTACACTGCACTTACGGTCTCAGAAAGTTTAAGTTTTGAAAAAACTATTTATCTTTTAAAAAAAAGAGGGAAAGCAATGCAATCTGCATCTCCTAATGGAGACGGTGGAATGATTGCAGTTTTAGGCTCTGATATAAGTACAATTAATGAAATTTTAAAAAATAATGAAAAAAAATACAAATGTTACGTAGCGAATGACAATAGCGTTGGACAAGTTGTTATAAGTGGTAAAAACCAGGACTTAGAAAAATTAATTATAGATTTAAATTCAAAAAGTATTAAAAATATTAAATTGCCTGTAAGCGCACCTTTTCACTGCAATCTTATGAGGCCAGCTACAGAAATTATGAAAAATGAGATTGAAAATACAGATTTTAAAAAACCTAAAAATAAATTAATTTCAAATGTAACAGCTAAAGAAGTTATAGAAACAGATGATATAAAAAGCCATCTTATAAAACAAATTGAAAGCCCAGTGCGATGGAGAGAAAGTATAATTTATATCATAAATAAAAAAGTAACAAATTTTATTGAAATTGGACCAGGAAAGGTATTATCTGGATTAGTAAAAAGAATCGATAAAAATGTTAATATAACAACTATAAATAATATTGAAGACTTAAAAAATTTAGATGATAAATTTTAAAGATAAGAAAATATTAATAACAGGAGCCTCAGGCGGGATAGGTAATGCGTTAGTCAAAAAATTTAATTCTTTAAGTGGCAAAGTTTTAGCCACAGGTACAAAAATTGAAAAACTTAATAGTTTAAAAAAACAATTTCCTGAAGTAGAAATATTAAAATTCGATTTATCAGAACATTCTAATATTGAAGAATTTATCGATGATGTTTCATCTAAATTATCAGGATTAGACATAGTAATCAATAATGCAGGCATCAATATGGACAATTTATCTTTAAGAATGAAAGATGAAGAATGGAAAAAGGTAATTGATATAAATTTAACATCTACTTATTATTTATGCAAAAGTTCTATTAAAAAAATGTTAAAAAATAAATATGGAAGAATTATAAATATAACATCAATTGTTGGTCACACAGGAAACATAGGACAATCAAATTATGCTGCTTCAAAAGCAGGAATAATTGGTATGTCCAAATCTTTAGCGATTGAATATGCAAAAAAAAATATAACAATTAATTGTGTATCGCCAGGATTTATTCAAACTGATATGACAGAAAAAATTAGTGAGAATGTTAAAAATGTATTAACATCTAAAATTCCCATGTCAAAACTAGGAACAGGGGAAGATGTTGCGAATACAGTAGCATTTTTATCATCAGATGCCGCCTCTTATATAACAGGAGAAACAATACATGTTAACGGCGGTATGTATATGGCTTGACAAAGCTAAGTAAATAATTATTAACGACTTAACAAAAGGAATTTATGTCTGATGATATTACAAGTAAAGTTAAAAAGATTGTTGCCGATCATTTAGGGATCGAAGAAGCAAAGGTAACAGAAGAATCAAGTTTTATAGATGATTTGGGAGCTGATAGTTTAGATACAGTAGAACTAGTCATGGCCTTCGAAGAAGAATTTGGTTCTGAAATTTCTGATAGTGAAGCAGAAAAAATATTAACTGTGGGCGATGCAATAAAATTTATAGAGAGTAAAGCCAACTAATTAATTTTAACATGCCTTCGAAAAAGGACGGGATAATTATAATTTTGTCATCTCCGTCTGGGGCTGGAAAAACAACACTCGTAAAAAAAATTTCTTCATTAAAAAACTACAAAATATCAATTTCTTTCACTACACGACCGCCCAGAACAAATGAGGTAAATGGAAAAGATTATTTTTTTGTTTCTAAAAATAAATTTAAAAAATTAATAAATAATAGAGAATTATTAGAACACGCCAAAGTTTTTAATAATTATTATGGATCATCCAAAAAAATAGTATTTGAAAATCTATCTAAAGGTAAAAATGTACTTTTTGATATTGACTGGCAAGGCACAGAGAAAATAAAGAAAAGAAAATTAAAATATAAATTAATAACTTTTTTCATTCTGCCTCCTAGCAAAAAGGTATTATTTAAAAGACTTTCTAATAGGGATATGAAAGATAAACTTATAGTAGGAAAAAGAATGAAACAATTTGATCATGATGTAAAAAAATGGAGAAACTATGATTTTGTAGTTATTAATGATGATCTTAATATTTGTTTTAAAAAAATTATTAAATACATAAAATCTTCTATTTTAAAAAGAAAAACCAAATATAATAAAAATGAAATTTTAAAACATATTAAAAGATTAACTAAATAATTTTCTCATATTCTGTGCATAATTTTAAATAAGTATCTGGCTCTAAGTTTTGAGGTCTTTTATTAAAATCAATATTTAATTTTTTAGAAATTTTTTCATAATTTCCAAATAATATATTTAAAGATTTTTTTATTTTTTTTCTTCTAAAATTGAAAAACACTTGTGTTACATATTCTAAATTTTTACAATCTTTAATTTTATAGAAATTTTTTTTTGGCTCAAAAACTAAGATTGCACTTTTTACTTTTGGCGCTGGGTAAAATGAATAGGGGTTAATTTCCTGTATTTTTTTAACATTCATTTTCCAAGACGATATAATTGAAATTCTTCCATACTTACTTGAATTAGGTTGTGCAATAATTCTATCAGCCACTTCTTTTTGGAACATAAAAATTATTTTTTTACATAATTTTAATAAAATTTTACTTCTAATAAGTTTTACAAGAATTTGAGTTGAAATATTATAAGGTAAATTTCCAAAAATGATCATATTTTCATTTACCAAATCTTCGTCTTTTATTTTTAATATATCTTGATTAATTAATTTTATATTTTCTTTAAATTTTATTTTTAGATTTTTTGCTAGTTCATTGTCTTTTTCAATAACTATCAATTTTAAAGGGTTTTTTTTTATAATTTCATTTGTTAAATTTCCAGTTCCAGGACCAATTTCAATAACAGTATTTTTACTTTTAATATCTCCTAATTTTATAATTAGATCTAATATATTGTTATCTTTTAGAAAGTTTTGTCCTAAACTTTTTTTAGGTCTTATTTTCATATAATTTTTTAAAAAAATTTATAGAATGAATAAGAGAACTGGCATTTGATTTATTTTTTCCTATCATTTTATTATTGGTTCCATGATCTGGAGAAATTCTTATGTAAGACAGTCCTATTGTGATATTTATTGCATCAAAATTGTATAATGTTTTTATAGGTGTCAGTACCTGGTCGTGATACATACCAATAACAACATCAAATTTAATAATATTTTTTCTGAAAAAAAAGGTATCGGCAGAGAAAGGACCAGAAATATTTACTTTATTTTTTTTTAAGTATTTTATTGAAGGCTCTATTATTTTTTTTTCTTCACTATATATGCTGGTTGTTTCACAATGGGGGTTTAAACCTAATATTGCAATAACAGGTTTTTTTTTTAATTTAGAAATATAGAAATGGTTTATTCTATTAACGTTTGCGATTATTTTTTTCTTTGTTATTAATTTGCTAACATTTTTTAAAGGAATATGAGTTGTAATTGGAGAAACAGAAAAATTTTTATTGTAGATTAACATTGTAACATTATTTTTAACATTATTTTTTTTTGCCAAATACTCAGTAACACCTGGAAATTTTTTTTTAAAAAGATGGAATTTAGAAATAGGACCATTTATTAGCCCTATAGCACTTTTTTTTTTTAAAATATTTATAGCTATTTCAAATGATTTATAAATATAAGATGAAGATTTAGAAGTTATTTTATCAAAGACTTTATTAAATTTAAAATTAACATTAATAATATTAATTTTATTATTATCTAAATTTCTTAAATTAATATTATTTTCATCAATTTGATTTAATGGCAAAGAATATTTAAGTTTAATCATTTGTTTTTGAAGAATTTCTTTTGATCCAATTACAATAATAGGAAATTTAATTTTTTTTGATTCATTTTTATAAAATTTAAAAAGTATTTCAGAAAAAATACTGTAAGGTTCTCCTAAAACAATTAATAAAGGTTTAAATTTCACTTATAAATGTATTTTGTTTTATTTTTTTAAAATAAATATTTGAAAATTGGTTTAACTGCTTATTTTTTTCAATATTGATTAATTTTTCAAATTCTTTATTAAAATCAACTTTTTTTTCTATTAATTTTTTATTGTTTATTTTTAAAATTATATAAGAATTATTTAATTTTATTGGCATAGTATGATTACCAACTTTTGTATTTTTTAAATTTTTAAGAATTTTATCAGAAATTTGTGAAGATTTTACCCAACCAATTTTTCCTCCAAGTTTTGCAGTACTAGATTTGCTATAAATTGTTGCAGCATTATCAAAACCTAATTTTTCTATATCTTTTATAATTTGTTTTATTTGTTTATTAATTTTTTCTTCAATATCATCAGCAATTAATATTTCACTTAAATCAAATTCTTCATTTTTTTCTGCTTTATTTATTTTATTTTGAAGTTGTTTTTTTAAACTTTTATTATCAATTTTTACAGACATGCTATATTTTTGAAAGATTAGTTTGTTCCATAATGTCTCTATTTTTAATTTCTCTCTAACTATTTCTCGATTTAAATTGTAACTAGATAAATATTTTTCAAATTCATTAATATTTTGAAAGTTCAGTCTACGATACAAATCTTTAATTACTTGATCTAAGTATTTTTCGTCTTCTTTTAACTGTACTATTTTTTCAATTTCTATTTTTTTTATTTTTTCTCTTATCAGTGACTCTTTGGCGAATATTTCTAATTTATTTTTTGGGAGTTTTTCTAAGTTATTATTTAACGCAATTAAGTAATTTTTTTCTGTAACAATGTCATAATTTGTAATTATTTCATTTTCAATTTTATATAATATTTTAATTTCATTTGCTCTAGAGCTTAATGTAATTAATAAAAAAATAAATATATACGTAGCAAAATAAGTTAATTCCCTTTTCATTTTGTTATGCTTGGTGTTTTTATATTTCCAAAAGGTATTATTTTAATACTAAATAATATGTTTTCTTCAGGTTTTAAAGATTCATCAGAGTAATATTGTTTGTCATATTCTATTGCTGCAGCAAGACAATCGTTTTTATATTCATAAATTAAATTATAGTACTCAGTAATATTCTTATCTAAATTTTCCGATGTTTTAAAAGTCAAATTATTATTCTCGTTAAAATTAAAAGTAGTTTTGTTACTTAAGTAACTGTTATTTCCAATTTCATTATTTTCTTCCAAAAATTCAAAAGAAGTTACAAAATTATTTGTTTTTAAACTAGTTTTTAACAAATTAAAATTTGTTGTTTCTAAATTGTTATCAATTGAAAATTCATAACCTATATCAAAAAATTTAGAAGGATTTATTTCTATATTTCCTATTATATCTGATCTAGTTTGGTTTAAACCATTTATACTTGGTAAATCTAAATTTTTCTTATCTCTAATAATCTGTGCAATTTCAAATTCTAAAATATTCAAATTTTGCGATTTATTCTGTTTTTTATATTCAATACCAAGCGTTAATGACTGTCCACCTTCTACAATTTCACTATGTCCAAGTCTATCAACAGAATAAATGCTTTGGTAATCTATTCTTTCACTATCATTTTTAATATTTACAGTTTCTGTGGGACTGTATCTAGCAGATAAAATTGGGGTAAGTAAATTTTTATATTCTTTATCTTCTTTAATTAATGGCAATTTTAAATCATAAACGAATAGACCAAACAATTTAGTGCTAGTTTCAGCTTTATAAATAGAAGAATTTTTAGAATCTGTATTAACATTTCTTAATAAAGTTTTATATCTGCCACTAAGGCCATTATAAAATATACTATCATTTGATGAATATTCTAAGTCATTAACAAAAATACCTTCATATACGTTGGTATTAAAATGTTTTTGAAATCCGTGAGAATCAAATTTTAAAGTATTTAAATTTTCTAAATTAAACTGTTTTTCAAATGTAAAATTTGGATAAATATATTCATATCTGTCTGATTTTTGCTTAGTTGTATCTTCAAAAATTTCAAATTCTATTTTAAAGGTTTCATTTTTTTTATTTCTTTCAAATGAGTAATACGTATTTAGAGTTGAGCTATCAAGTATCAGTGGAGATTTAATTTTTTCAGATTTTAAATATTTATCACCATTTACTGCCTGTAATTGCAAACTATGAATATCATTTTTTGTACTTTTAAAATTTGAGAATATATGACTTTTAGAACTATTATCTTCAACTAAAAGACTAAAATCAGAAATAAAATTTGAATTTTTTTCAACTTGTCTATATTCGTTTTGGACTAAAATCTTATCGTCAATAAAAAGTCTTGGAGTAATTGTTAAATCTTTATTTTGCGATATAACTTTGTAGTAAGGAATTTGCAAAGATTGGCCAGAGTTATTAGAATTTTGAAATTTAGGAAATAAAAAACCAGATTGTCTTTTTACAGTAGGATCTGGATGAAAAAAATATGGAAAATATACAATTGGTTTATCATATACCTCTAACCATGCATTTTTATAATGTATTAATTTTTCTTTCTTTTTATGAGTAACCACATCTGCAGATATTGACCAAGGAGGACATTTGTTTTTTTCTCTCTTTTTGCAAGTTGTAAATATTCCTTTATATACTGTTGTTTTTTCATCATCAGAAATTACACTTCTTCCTTTTAATCTTGGCTCATTATTTTCATTTCCAAATAATGGATTATCAAACAAAATATTTATATCTTTTCCTAAGATTTCATTGGTTTTTAAATTTATAATAGAATTTTCTACATAATATTTATTATTTTTGTTATCAAAAACCTCAATTTTTTTTGCACTTATTTGATTTTTAATTAAATCAAACTTAAATGCATCTACACTAAAATTATTACCAATATTATCTGATATTGAACTTTTATTATTAGAATAAATTAAACTTTCTTTTTGATTAAAAGTTAAATTTTTACTATTAATTTTGTATTTTTCTTTTAAATTTAAATTTGTTTTACCCTTAGAACCCAATACATCATTTAATTTATCATAAACAATTTTGTCAGCATTTATTTCTATTTGTTTTATTTTATCATTAACTTTAACTTTTCCATCAGATGTCAATACATCATTTAATTTATCATAAACAATTTTGTCAGCATTTATTTCTATTTGTTTTATTTTATCATTAACTTTAACTTTTCCATCAGATGTCAATACATCATTTAATTTATCATAAACAATTTTGTCAGCATTTATTTCTATTTGTTTTATTTTATCATTAACTTTAACTTTTCCATCAGATGTCAATACATCATTTAATTTATCATAAACAATTTTGTCAGCATTTATTTCTATTTGTTTTATTTTATCATTAACTTTAACTTTTCCAAAAACTTCTATTGTAATTTTTTTTTTATCATAAATCGAATTTTCACCCTCAATGATTATTCCATTATTAGAAATAATTTTTACTCCATCAGAAGATTTGACTAGATTTCCATTTTCAGAAATATTTACAAAAGATGATTCAATTCTAAAATCTTCAGCTAAAACAAAGTTAGTCAAAATTAAAATAATGAATATTATTTTATTTAAAATTTTATTTTTCATTTATAGTCACAAGTCCAATCAAACATATAATTATTAATATTAATAATGGTAACCATATAGACAATATAATAGGAAGTTTTCCATTATCACCTAGTACACCAAAAAAGTAATTTATATAATAGACTATCACTGAGAATAGAATTCCTGCCACAATATTAAAAATTTTTGAATCAAAATTTTTGATATGAAGCATTAAAATAGAACCAATAATAGTCATTATCATCAAATAAATAGGATAAGAATATAATTTATTCAAATAACCTTCCACTTCAGAAGTTGAGTAACCTACTGATTTGTAATCGTTATACAATTCTTTTAATTGCAAAAAATTTAATGATGATAAATTAGAAAATAAGCTTTTTATTTTATTTTTGTTAAAATTTGTTTCAAAATATAAAAGTTCTTCTTTTTTTCTTTTTCCATCATATTCAAAAATTTCAACTGATTTTAATTCCCAATTATTATTATTTATATTTGCGCTATCAGATATAATTGTCCTCTTTAAATTGAAATTTTTATCTAGCTGTGTGATAGTAATAGAGTTAAGTTCATTTCCAATGAATTCATCTGCGTTAATAATGTTTATTTTATTATTAATCTCGTCTTTTATCCAAAGACCGTTTTCATTTACAATAGCAAGATACTTATTATCATTTGTAAAATTATTTTTAAAACTTAAGTAATTATTCTTTAATTTAGATGAAAAAGTATAGAAAACAGTATTAAATATTAAACCAAATATTAAAGAAGCAAATAATAAAACTTTAATAATTTTAAAATTAGTTAAACCAAAATTTTTAAATATATCTAATTCTTTTTTGTCATATAGTTTAATAAATAACATTTGTGTTGATAATAGAAATATAAATGGAAAAATTTCGAAAATTAATGATGGTGTATTAAGTAAAGTTAAAAATATAGGATAGAAGATAGATAAATTAGAATTTTCAAAAAATTTTAGTTCTTCTAAAACATTTAAAATAAATATTAAGCAAGTAAAAATTCCAAAGATAATCAAAATATATTTTAAAAAAGATTTTATTATATAATCTTGATATGTTTTAATTAATATCATTTAAATTCTTTTATTTTTTGATTTTGTTAATAGATAGAAGTAAGTTAAAAATGTAAATCCTAATGGAATACAAAATATATAAACATTTTTAATAAAATTATAATTTACATATCTTATAGAAATTTCTGATAAAGTTAGAAAAAAAACTCCTATTAAAAATAATAAAATTTTTTTTTTATTATAATGAGAGTCGGATTTAGAAATAAATACTAAATAGCTTGCTATAAGCGATACTATTAAAATATAAGACGGAGCAAAAATTCTTTTATAGGCTTCTTGCATAAATGCATTGATTGAATTTTTTTCACAACTGAATGTTGTAGTTCTAAATTCTATATTTTTATTTATTAAAGAGTCTATACATCTAATAAGTAAGTTGGTATTTTTTTCTTGTATTTTAGGATATGTAGTAGTTTTAGTATTATATTTAGAAAGATTATAAATTGTTCTCTCAAATTTAACAATATTTGTTCCTCCTTGATCAATGTTTACAATTTCACCGTTTTCAAGAATAAAATAACTTTTATTTTCGTTTGTTACAATATATCCATTTTTTGCAGATACTATTTGTGATGACTCACTGTTAATGTTATCTTTTAAAAAAATATTTTCCATTTTATCTTTATCTTTTACATCAACGAATAAAGTTAATTTTTCTACAGTATCAATAAACTTTTTTGGTTTTATTAAAGAAGGAAAGTAGTCAATATTCGACGATCTTATATAAGATCTGGCTAAATCCTGTGTTTTTGGAACTATAAAAGTTGTGAGAATTATTTGAAATAAAAAAGCAACTAATGAGAATAATAATATACTATTAATAAAACTTGTTTTTTTTAATCCATTTGTCCATAAAATTAATATTTCATTATTTTCTTCATACTTGGAGATAATTACAAATAAAGATATAAAAAATATAAAAATTGAGATTTTACTGAAAATCTTGGGAATTGTTAAAACGGAAAACATGAAGTAAACCCTGAAACTATGACCATCTTCTGATACAAAGTCTAAATAATTTACAGCCTGGATAACCCACACAATTAATGTAAGTGCAAACGAGGAAACTAGGAAAAAGGCTAGCACATCGAAGATTATTTTTCTAAAAATTAATTTTTTCATTGAAATTTAGGGTTTTAAATATATATATTTTCAACTTACAGTATATTTAATCTATATGACCTTAAAAATAAAATATTTAGATGGCAAAAATGGATCAGCAAAGAACATCGCTATTTTCCTAGCAAAGGAGTCTAAAATTTCTGATTTTAAAGGGATTTTTGATGACAAAATAAACAAAAAAATTCTTAATTTTTTAAAAAATAACAAAAATACAAAAAAAAACAAAATTACCACTCTAAATTTGGAAATAGATCAAAAATTAATATTAATTTTAATTGCTAATAAAAATGATCAAATTCAGTCTGAAAAATTAGGTGCAAAGTTTTATGACAATATAACAGCCAATGAGGTAAGTGATATTTTGATTTTAGGATCTAATTCTTCATCAGTAAAAAATAATATTATATTAAACTCATTTATTCATGGAGCCGAACTTAAGTCTTATCAATTTAACTTATATAAATCTAAAAAAAATAATAAAATAATTAACTTTAGTATTTTAAAAAGTAAAAATCAGCTTAATACAAAAATTAAATATAACTTGGACGCTATTTTAAATGGCGTTAATTTTACAAAAGACTTAGTGTCTGAGCCAGGTAATATTTTACACCCAGATGAATATGCAAAAAGATTGCTCAAACTAAAAAAACTTGGACTAAAAGTAACAGTTTATGATGAAAAAAAATTAAAAAAATTAGGATGTAATGCTTTACTTGGAGTGGGACAGGGAAGTATTAGAGGTTCTTATCTTGTAACCATTGAATGGAAAGGAAGTAAATCAAAATCAAAACCTTTAGCATTTGTTGGAAAAGGAGTTTGTTTTGATACCGGTGGTTACTCTCTAAAACCAGCAAGATTTATGGAAGATATGACTTATGATATGGCGGGCTCAGCTGCTGTAGTAGGTTTAATGAAAACTTTAGCTTTAAGAAAGGCAAAAATTAATGCAGTTGGTGTGGTAGGTCTTGTTGAAAATATGGTAAGTGGAAATGCTCAAAGACCTGGTGATATTGTAAAATCTTATAGTGGAAAAACTATAGAAGTATTAAATACTGACGCTGAAGGGAGATTAGTTTTAGCAGACGCTTTAACTTTCACTGAAAAAAAATTTAAACCTAAATTCATGGTTGATTTAGCAACTTTAACTGGTGCTATTATTGTTTCTTTGGGTTCAGAATATGCAGGGCTTTTTTCTAACGATGATAAATTATCAAAACAATTACTTGAAGCCGGTGAAAGAGTTGATGAAAAATTATGGAGAATGCCTCTTCACAAAAACTATGACAAACTGATAAATTCTAAAAATGCAGATATGCAAAATATTAATTATGTAGGTGGTGCTGGATCAACTACTGCAGCACAATTTTTACAAAGATTTATTATAAATAAAACTCCTTGGGCTCATCTTGATATAGCTGGGATGGCATTTTCAAAATATGCAGGAGCTTTAAATTCTGGAGGAGCTACTGGTTACGGAGTAAGATTATTGAATAAATTTATAGAAGAAAATTATGAGTAATTTAGAACAAACTTTATCAATTATAAAACCAGATGCTGTAGAAAGAAATTTACAAGAAGAAATTAAGAACATGTTTAAGAAAAATGGTTTTAATTTAATAAATGAAAAAAAAATTCACATTTTAAAATCTGAAGCTGAACAATTTTATAAAGTTCATGAAACAAAGCCTTTTTATAATGACTTATGTGAATATTTATCATCTGGTCCAATAATTGTAATAATACTTGAAAAAGAAAATGCAGTAGCCGAAAATAGAAAGATAATGGGTGCTACAGACCCAAAAAATGCCGATGAAGGCACAATAAGAAACAAATATGGCATATCTATTGATAAAAATTCAGTACATGGATCTGATAGTGTTGAAAATGCAAAAAAAGAAATAAATTTTTTTTTTAGTAATTAATTAAGTATTTTTTCAATAGCTTCAGGATAGATTGCATGTTCAATTTTAAGGACCTTATCACTAATTTTTTTTAAATTATCTTTTTTAAATATTTTAATTTTTTTTTGTAATATTATTTTTCCGGAATCTAATTTTTCATTAACGTAATGAACTGTACATCCAGTATATTTTTCTTTATTTTGTAGTATTCTTTTATGTGTATTTAATCCTTTATATTTTGGCAAAAGAGAAGGATGGATATTTAAAATAGGATGCTTAAATTTATTAATAAATTTTTTTGATAATATTTTCATAAATCCTGCTAAACAAATCAATTTTATATTTTGAGAATTTAATTCTTTTATTATTTTATTTTCTGCCATTTTTTGATTTTTAAAATCTACAATCATTTTTTTTATTTTATGTTTTTTTGATAATTTTAAACCTTCAGCTTTTGAATTATTAGATACAATTAAAAATATTTTAATTTTTGATTTTTTTTTCCTTGAATAATTAATTAATGATTTTAAATTACTTCCTCTCCCCGAAATAAATATTGCAGTTTTGATTTTTTTTATAGCCAATTAATTTTACCATTTAACTTTACTTTATTATTGCCTTTAATAATTTTTCCTATTTCATAAGGTTTGTAATTTTTAGAAAAAATTTTTTTTATTTTAGGAACATTTTTTTTATCTACAATTAAACAAAATCCAATACCACAATTAAAAGTTTTCAACATTTCTTTATCATTTATACCTCTTGACTTAAGCCAAGAAAATATTTTAAAAGTTTTGATTTTATTAAGATCTATTACTGCAGTTAATTTCTTAGGAATTACTCTTTTTATATTATCTTCTATACCTCCACCTGTTATATTTGCACATCCGTTTATATAATTTTTTTCTATAAGTTTAAGAATTTCTTTTACATATATTTTTGTAGGTATTAAAAATTGTTTTTTTAGAAAATTATTTTTATTTAGATTTATTTTTTTAACTTTGAGTAAATGTCTGATTAATGAAAAGCCATTTGAATGTATACCACTTGAAGGAATTCCTAAAATAATATTATTTTTTTTTATTTTATTTTTTTTAAGGATATTTTTTTTATCAACTAGCCCTACTGCAAAACCTGCGATATCAAATTTTCCTTTAGAATATGTGTCCGGCATTTCAGCTGTTTCTCCACCTGCTAGCTGGCATCCAGAAACTTTACATCCAAGCATTATACCTTTAACAATTTCTTTCATTTTTTTTAAATTTATTTTATTAATTGAAATATAATCCAAAAAAATCATAGGTTTTGCTCCTTGCACAATTAGATCATTTACGCTCATTGCAACTAGATCAATGCCTATTGTATTAAATTTATTCAATTTATTTGCTATTTCTATTTTAGTTCCGACACCATCTGTACAAGCAACTAAATAAGGGTTTTTTATATTTTTAGGAATTTTATTTATAGAGCCAAATCCACCAATATTCTTAAATTTACCACTTTTATCTGATTTATTTAAATTAGAAGATATGAAGTTTATGAATTTATTTGCTTGTTTTATATTAACTCCACTTTTTTCATATGTTATTTTATTATTTTTCATGAATATTTATTATGTCTATTAAAACTAAAAACTTTAAAACTATTTTATACATTTTTTTTATTATTTTACTTCAATTTTTAGTAAAGTTTTCCACAGCATATGCAGATACTAAAAATTACGTAGTTAAAGATGTTGAAATAATACAGCCATACGACTTAGATTTTAATAAATTAAAAATTTATGATTTTGCATTTAAAAAAAGCTTTTAACTATCTCTTATTACAAATAACGATATCTAATGACAGAATTGATTCTAAAAATATAGATTTAAAAACAGTTAGAGGATTAGTTGATAGTTTTTCAATTGAAGATGAGAAATTTATTAATAAAAAATATATATCAAAATTTAATATAAAATTTAATAAAAAAAAAGTAATAAATTTTTTAAATAAAAAAAATATAATTTCATCAATACCAATTAATAAAGAATTAGTTTTATTACCAATTTTAATAGATATAGAAAATAATCAAATTTCATTATTTAGTGAAAATATTTTTTATAAGCTGTGGAATTATAATGAAAAAAATTATTTTTTATTAAATTATGTTTTGCCCAATGAAGATCTTGAAGATATTAAAATTCTTCAAAAAAATATAGATAATATTGAACAATATAAGTTTTTAGAAATTTTAGATAAATATAATTATAAAGATTATATTGTAGTTATAATTTACAAGTATAAAAACAAGGTTAGAATTCTTACAAAATTAAATTTAAATAATCAACTTTTTATATTAAATGAAGTTTTTAAAGATATAAATTTAAAAGAAAATGAATCGGCACTAGTAATAATAGATAAATTAAAAATTAATTATGAAAATCAATGGAAAAAACTTAATCAAATTAATACATCAATTAAACTTCCTATTACATTATCAATAAATTCAAAAAATATTAAATTAATAAATAAATTTGAAAAAAAACTGTCAGAATTTGAATTGATTTCAAATTATAATATTGAAAATATTTCAAGCGATAATACTGTATATAAATTGATGTATAATGGCACCCCAGATAAATTTTTACAGCAATTTAGATCAAATGGATTTAATATAGATACATCTTATAAAATATGGAAAATTAAATGAAAGAATATAATCAACTATTATTAAATTTGAATGGTAAACAAAATTTTAATTCTGATGATTTTTATGTCAGCAAAAGTAATTTTTATGCTTACAAATTAATAGAAAAATGGCCTAAATGGGAAAAAAATATTCTTAATATTTACGGAGAAGCTTGTTCAGGCAAAACTCATTTAGCAAATATTTTTAAAAAAAAAAATAAAGCAAAAAAAATTTCTGAAAAAGAACTTACTGATGATATTTTCAAAGAGCTTAAATTATTTGAAAATATAATTTTAGATGACTTTAATAATTCTACAGAAGAAAGAATTTTATATTCATTATTTAATCTTGTTGATAGTGATAACAAATATTTGCTAATTAATTCTAAAGAAGCAATAAATGAGGTTAATTTTAGTTTAAATGATTTAAAATCAAGATCTAAAAACTGCCTTTTTGCAAAAATTGAAAATCCAGATGATGATTTGATTTTTGCACTAATCGTAAAAAATTTTTCAGATAGACAAATAACTATTGAAAAAAAACTAATAGAATACATTATTAAAAGAATAGATAGATCCTATAGTAAAATATCTGAATTTATATATAAAGTTGATGAATTGAGTTTGAAAAAAAAAAAAGCTATCGATATAAAAACTATAAAAGAAATAGTATAGGTATAAATTGAATAAATACAGAACACATACATGCGGGGAGCTTAAAAAAAACGAAAATAATAATAATGTAATTCTTTCTGGATGGATAAATAAAAAAAGAGATCATGGAAATTTATTATTTATCGATTTAAGAGATAATTATGGATTTACGCAATGCGTAATAGATAAAGAAAACAAAAATTTTAAATCTATTGAAAAACTTCAATTAGAAACTGTAATTCAAGTAGAAGGAAAAGTTATTGAAAGAAGCAAAGAAACTATAAACCATGATATTCCAACTGGAGAAATTGAAGTTTCAATAAATTCATTTAGCATATTAGGAAAAACTAAAGAATTACCTCTGCCAGTTTTTACAGATCAGGATTATTCAGAAGAAATTAGACTCAAATATAGATTTTTAGATTTAAGGAGAAAAAAAATTCATCAAAATATTATTTTAAGATCTAAAGTAATTTCATTTATTAGATCAGAAATGGAAAAGTTAGGTTTTTTAGAATTTCAAACTCCAATTTTAACTTCTTCTAGTCCAGAAGGAGCTAGGGATTTTTTAGTTCCAAGCAGATTAAATCCTGGAAAATTTTATGCTTTGCCACAAGCGCCACAGCAATTTAAACAATTAGTGATGGTTTCTGGATTTGATAAATATTTTCAAATTGCTCCTTGCTTTAGAGATGAGGACGCGAGAGCAGATAGAAGTCCTGGAGAATTTTATCAATTAGATTTAGAAATGTCATTTGTTGAACAAGAAGATATATTTAATGTTGTAGAAAAACTTTTTGGAAAATTATTTAAACAATTTTCAAATAAAAGTTTAGTTTTTGATAAGTTTCCAAGAATAAAATATGAAGATTCTCTTTTAAAATATGGAACTGATAAGCCAGACTTAAGAAACCCATTAATTATTCATGATATAACAAATATATTTGAAAGAGATGATGTAAAATTAGATATTTTTAAAAAACTAATAAAATCGGGATCGATAGTTAGATCTATTGTAACAAAAAATACCAAAGATAAACCAAGAAGTTTTTTTGATAATTTAGATAAATGGGCAAAAGAACAAGGATTTAAAGGATTAGCCTATTTAACTATTGAAAAAAATAAAAATATTGAAGCTAAAGGCCCAATAGGAAAATTTTTTTCAGAAGACTCATTAAAAGAAATTATGAAAATTACAAATTTAGAACCAGGTGATAGTATTTTTCTATCTTGTGGAAAAAAAAATGAAACTGAAAAGTTTCTTGCAGAAGCAAGAAATAAAATTGGAAATGAATTAAATTTAATTAACGAAAATAATTTCGCATTTTGTTGGATTATTGATTATCCAATGTTTGAAAAAGATGAGAAAAATAAATTTAAATTTAGTCATAATCCTTTTTCAATGCCCCAAGGAGATCTTAATAATCTTGATTTATCTGATCCTTTAAAAATTTTAGCGTACCAATATGATATAGTGTGTAACGGTATAGAATTATCATCTGGCGCAATTAGAAACCATATTCCTGAATTAATGTATAAACTTTTTAAAATAGCTGGTTATAGCAAGGATCAAGTTGATGAACAGTTTAGTGGGATGATAAATGCTTTAAGTTATGGAGCTCCTCCCCATGGAGGTATTGCTCCAGGCATAGATAGAATTGTTATGCTTTTAGCAAACGAAAAAAATATTAGAGAAGTTACAATGTTTCCAATGAATCAAAATGCTCAAGATTTAATGATGAATGCTCCGTCAGAAGTCAAATTAGAGCAATTAAAAGATTTAAATATAATTTTAAAAAAAAAATAATTATTTTTTACCTTTTAGATTTATCCTTATATCAGAAAGGTCTACTAGTTTCTTTTTATAATTATTTCTTACAAAACCTTTACTTGTTATATCTTTCACAATTTTCAAAAATTGATTTTGATCATCTACAACTTCATCGTTAATTTTTTCATTAGTTCCAATGGAAGGTGTGTGTGCTAAATCTTCTCGATTTAAATAAGAAATAGCTAATTCTCTAAATATGTAATCTAATATAGAAGTTGCACTTAATATTCTATCATTTCCAAAAACCTTTCCAGAAGGTTCAAACTTAGTATCTACATATGCATTTACAAATTCGTCCAGAGGAACTCCATATTGCAACCCCAAGGATATTGCTATTGCAAAATTGTTCATTAAAGCTTTTACCAATTCTCCTTCTTTACTTGTATCAATAAATATTTCGCCAATTTTTCCATCTTCATACTCACCAGTATGCAAGTATACTTTGTGATTACCTACAGTTGCTTTTTGAATATATCCTTTTCTTCTATCAGGCATGCTAAATCTTTTTCCCAAGCTTTCATTAATCTTTTTAACAAAAGTGTTATTATTTATAGGAATTTGATCTTTCTTATTATTTTTATTTGATACTTCAGAACTTGAAAAATCTTTAATTTCATTACTTTTTTTATCCAAATTCTTTGTTTTTCTTTTATCTAATTTAACATCTAAAATTTCAAATTTACCATCTTCACGTTTTTCTAAATTTTCTAGCTCACTTCCATTAATATCATCTAAGTAATGATTTACTTTAAAGCTACATGTATAATAAGTTTCTACTAAGTATTTTGCCATTATTTTACCTTTTTTTTTGAGTCTTAATTAAATTATGTATATACAAATTAAATTTTTAGTCTAATTTATTTTTTACAATTATTAATTGAAATAAGTTAATTATTTTTATGTTGACAATATTTAAAGAAATTTTCACTTGGTGGAATCGTCAAACTTTAGGAACAAGAATTAAAACATTTTTTTCAGGTAAGTTAATAGGAGAAGATGAATATGGAAATAAATATTATCAAAATAAAAAAGGAATTAGATGGATAATATATAAAGATCAAGTAGAAGCATCAAATATTCCAAGTGAGTGGTATTCGTGGATGCATTATACTAAAAATAAGATAGAAAATATTCACCAATTAAAAAAATATAATTGGCAAAAACCTCACAAACAGAATCTAACTGGAACAATAAAGGCATACAATCCTAAACATAATAATGTTAATAAAAAAAAATATAGCTCTTGGAAAAAATAAATTATTTTTATTTATTATTTTAATTTTTTTATTTAATTTTTCAGCGTCAATTAAAAAAAATAGCTTACAAGGAGAATTTGTAGAAATAAATGTTCTAGATAAAGTTAATTCAAAAAAAACTAATTTAAAATTAAAAATAAATGAAGAAATACAATTTCAAAATTTAATAATAAAGGCAAAAAAATGTGAAAACTCAGAATTTGATGATAACCCAGAAGTAACAGCATATTTGCAAGTAATGGATGTTACAGAAAAAGATAGAGATAAAGTATTTATTTTTAATGGCTGGACTTTTTCTTCAAGTCCAACATTAAGACCATTTGATCATCCTGTTTACGATATTTGGTTAATAAAATGCTATAATTAAATTATTTTTTCATTATCTAACCAGCTTACATTAAAATTAGATTCAATAAATTTACTATGATTAAGAAGTTTTTTGTGAAGATCAATGGTAGTTGTTATTCCTTCAATAACAAATTCATCTAAAGATCTATTCATTCTTTGAATAGCTTCAGTTCTATTTCTTCCATGACAAATCAATTTACATATTAAACTATCGTAATATGGTGTTACATTATATCCTTGATAAATTGCTCCATCCACTCTTGTTCTAAAACCAGAAGGTTGATGGCACATTGTAATTTTTCCAGGCGATGGTTGAAAATTTTTTTTTGAGTCTTCTGCATTAATTCTACATTCTATTGCATGACCCTTGGGGTTTATATCAGATTGTTTTAAAGCTGTTTCGCCTGTAAATGCAATCCATATTTGTTCTTTGATAATATCAATTCCTGTTACTACCTCTGTTACAGGATGTTCTACTTGGACTCTAGTATTCATTTCTAAAAAGTAAAATTTTTCATTTTCATAAATAAATTCAACAGTTCCAGCTCCTTCATATCCAATTTGACTTACCATTTTTACTGTTTTTTCAAATAAATTTTTCCTTATTTGATCATTAAGTATAGGACTTGGGGTTTCTTCAATTAGTTTTTGATGTCTTCTTTGTACAGAGCAATCTCTTTCATGCAAATGAACTGTTCTGTTTTTTCCTGAAAGAACTTGAACTTCAATATGTCTTGGATTTTGAAAAAATTTTTCAATATAAACTTCATCATTTCCAAAATATTTTTTTGCTTCTATTTTTGCTAAAGAAAAAGAATTTTCAAATTCCTTTTCTTCTCTTATTATCTTCATTCCTTTACCTCCACCACCTGCAGCAGCTTTTATTAGAACTGGAAAACCTATTTTTTTGCATATAATTTTTGCTTGATTTATATCTGAAATGCCTCCTTCAGAACCTTCTATAACTGGTAACCCATATTCCTTTGCAATTTTTTTCGCCTGAATTTTATCTCCCATCATTCTAATTAATTTTGATGAAGGACCTATAAATTTTATTTTGTAATCTTCTAATATTTTTGCAAATTCAAAATTTTCAGATAAAAAACCATATCCAGGATGTACAGCTTCTGCATTTGTTAATTCAATTGCTGACAATATTGCTGGAATATTTAAATAGCTATTGGTTGGCTGGTGGGATCCTATGCAAACACTTTCATCAGCCAATCTAACGTGCATACTGTCTCTATCAACATCAGAATGAACAGCTACTGTAGATATACCCCATTCTTTACAAGCTCTTATAACTCGAACCGCAATTTCTCCTCGATTTGCAATTAATATTTTTTTAAACATTACTCGAGAATTACTATATTTTGACCAAACTCAACTGGCTGTCCATCTTCGACGCATACTTTTTTTACAACACCTTCCGAAGTTGAAGGAACATGATTCATTGTTTTCATTGCTTCAACTATCATTACAGTATCTCCTTTTTTAATTTTTTCTCCCACTTCTATAAATTTTTTAGCTCCTGGCTCAGGTGCCAAATATGCTGTTCCAACAATAGGACTTTTTATAACTGTATTAGATATATCAACTTCTTGCTCTACAACATCTTTTGAACTATCAATATCTTCATGGGATACTGATTTTTTTAGTTCTTCTAAAGCATTAATTAATTTTTTTATTATTTTTTTATCAATTTCCATTTTTAAGCAAGTCTTGCATTGCATTTATGGCCAAAATATAACCATTTGTGCCAAGTCCAAATATTCCTCCAGTTACAACGCCACTTATCATAGATTTTTGTCTAAACTCTTCTCTATTATAAATATTTGATATATGGAGTTCGATCTTAGGTGTTTTTACAATACTTAAAGCATCTCTTATTGCAACCGATGTATGAGTAAATCCAGCGGCATTAATTATTATACCGCTATATTTATTTCTTGAGTTTTGTATAAAATTTACAATATCACCCTCAAGATTAGATTGCTCAAAATCAAGATTTAACCCCAGTTTTGATGAGCATTCTTTGCAAATTTTTTTCAATTCCTCATAATTTAATGAGCCATAATGCGATTGTTCTCTTTCTCCTAATAGATTGAGATTTGGACCATTTATTATTATTATATTATTATTCACGCTAAAACTTATATTACATGATTAAAAAAAATAAAATAAAAATTAAATTAAATGGAAAGAAGATTATCATAAAAGCAGGCTCTTCTTTAAAGGATTTGATATTAAACTTAAATATACCACTAAATAAAACCGCTATTGAGCTGAATGAAATAATAGTAGATAAAAAAAAAATAAAAAACATTATATTAAAAAAAGATGATAAAATTGAAATAGTACATTTTATAGGTGGAGGGTAATGAAAATAAAAGATAATTTTAAAATAGATAATAAAATATATAAATCGAGATTAATTGTTGGTACAGGAAAATATAAAAACATGAAAGAGTGTGCTAAAGCAATTAAAATATCAGGGGCAAATATAGTGACGGTAGCTGTTAGAAGGGTTAATATATCTGATAAAACAAAACCTTTGCTTATGGATTTTATTGATCCAAAAAAGATTACTTACCTTCCAAATACAGCTGGATGTTTTAATTCAAAGGATGCTTTAAGAACTTTAAGACTTGCAAGAGAAATAGGAGGATGGAATTTAGTTAAATTAGAAGTATTAGGTGATAAAAAAAATCTTTTCCCAGATATGATTGAAACCTTAAAATCTACTGAAGTATTATCTAAAGAAGGTTTTAAAGTTATGGTTTATTGCAATGATGATCCTTTAATGTCAAAAAGATTAGAAAATGTTGGGGCAGTAGCCATTATGCCTTTAGCATCTCCCATAGGATCTGGACTAGGAATACAAAATAAAATTAATATTAAAATAATTAGATTACAAACAAAAATTCCAGTTATAGTTGATGCAGGAATAGGAGATGCATCAGATGCTGCGGAAGCTATGGAATTAGGTTGCGACGGAGTTCTAATAAACACAGCTATAGCTAAAGCAAAAAAACCATTTTTAATGGCTGAAGCAATGAAATTGGCTGTTCAAGCAGGAAGAAAGTCATATCTTTCAGGAAGAATAAAAAAAAATATATTTGGAGCAGCTTCATCTCCAAAATTTGGAATTATTTAATTCTTTTAAATTTTTTTTTATATTTTTTTTTTTTAAATTTATTAGTTTTTTTGTTATTTAGAGATTTTAATTTTATCTTATTTTTATCTTCTTCTGGTTTTTTTAATAAAGTTATTTTTTCTATTTTTTCAATAAGTTTTTTATTTTTATGCTGAAATTCTATAATATAGTCCATAACATTTAAATTTTTTTCACCATTAAATTTAATATTAATTTTATTTTTTTTTTCAAAATATTTAATTTCATCAATATAATTTTCATTTATAAAATTAAATATTTTTTCACTTAATATAACATTTATAATTTTTGATTTATTTTCTATTGATTTAAGCTCCATTAATTTTATTATTTTTAATGAAAAGGACTCGTTTGTTAAGCTTAATTGCCATTTTACATTACTTTCCCTAAGTCTTTGTCTTGACATTTCTAGTAATCCAAAATTGCTTATTCTTCCAATTTGAATTCGTGCTCTATCTGCTCTGCATTTATCTTTTAGTTTTCTTTCAATCTGTCTTCTATTTCCAAAATTAATCATATCAATAAAATCAATTATAATTAAACCTGAAAGATCTCTTATTTTTATTTGCCTAGAAATTTCTTCTGCGGCTTCTAAATTTGTAGCTAAGGCTGTACTTTCAACATTTTTTTGTTTAATGGATTTTCCAGAATTAACATCGATTGAAACCAATGCTTCTGTTTGACTTATAACCAAATATCCACCAGAATCTAACTTAACTTCACTTTGAAATATTTCATAAAGTTTATTTTCGATCTTTTCTTTAAAGAATAATGGAATTTTATCTCTATATTTTTTAACTTTTTTTAAATTTTTAGGCATCATAAATTTCATATAATTTTTAGTTCTTTGATAGCCTTCATTGCCTTCTACAATTATGTTTTGAGTTTCATCATCATACATATCTCGTATACTTCTTTTTATAATATCACTTTCTTGATGAATTAATGATGGAGCGTTGGAGTTCATCGCTTTATCTTTAATTGAGTTCCATACATTAATTAAGTTTGAAAGATCATTTTCAATTTCATTTTTTGTTTTATTTGATCCTGCTGTCCTAACTATAATTCCCATTTCTTTAGGAATAGTAATTTCATTTAAAATAGATCTAATTTTTTTTCTTTCACCAGGATTAAATATCTTCCTAGAAATTCCTCCTCCTTTTGGTGTATTAGGCATTAATACTATATATTTTCCAGCTATTGATATGAAAGTACTAAGTGCAGCTCCTTTAAAACCTCTTTCATCTTTTAAAACTTGCACAAGTATTACTTGGTTTGGTTTAATAACTTCTTGTATTTTATATCTTTTATTTGGAAACCTGGTTTGTTGTGGTTTTTCTTCTGATCCGTTTATTTGATTTATATCATCGTTTTCAGTAGTTATATTTTCATCTTTAATTTTACTTTCTTGTAATAATTCTTCCCTGGCTTTTGCTTCTTCTATTTTAATTTTTTCAATATCACTGTGAGGTATTTGGTAATAATCACTTTGAATATCGTTAAATGATAAAAATCCATGTCTATCTCTTCCGAAATCTACAAACGCAGCTTGCAAAGATGGTTCTATTCTACTTACTTTTCCTAGGTAAATATTATTTTTAATTAGAGTATTATTTATACTTTCGTATTCGTAATCTTCAATATTTCCGTTTGATTTAAGTACAACTCTAGTTTCATTTGGATGCGAAGCATCAATATATAAATTTTTTGACATATTATTTGATTAATTTTTTTCATTTTTAAATTTTTATAAAATTCGGTGCCTTAACATTAACAAATTCATCTATTAATTTAAACTAAAATGAACAATTATTTAAAAAAGATATTTTTGGGCATTATATCAATTAGTTTATTAGGAATAATAATCATAATCTCAATATTGTGGATTTATTCTAGCAAATTACCTGATTACAAATTTTTAAAAAAGTACAAACCTCCAGTATCAAGCAAGTTATATTCTGGAAGTGGAGAATTGGTTAGCGACTTTTCTTCAGAAAAGAGAATATTTATCCCATTTAACGCAATACCAAAAAAAGTAATTAATGCATTTTTGTCTGCCGAAGATAAAAATTTTTTTTCACACCCAGGAGTTGATGCGAAGGGAATAGTTAGAGCAGTTATAAATAATATATCAAATTTAATGACGTCGAATAGACTGGAAGGAGCTTCTACTATTACCCAACAAGTTGCAAAAAACTTTCTTTTATCAAACGAAGTTAGTTTAGATAGAAAACTCAAAGAAGCTATATTAGCATTTCGTTTGGAACGAGCATTATCAAAAGAGCGAATACTTGAGCTATATTTAAATCAAATTTATTTAGGAGAGGGAAGTTATGGTATAGCATCAGCAAGCTTAAGATATTTTGATAAACCTATTAGCGATCTTAATTATTCAGAGGCTTCATTATTAGCGGCCTTACCAAAAGCACCAAGTAGATATAATCCAAGGAAAAATATTGAATTAGCAAAATTTAGAAGAAATCTTGTAATAAAAAATTTATATGAAAATTCTTATATTGACAAAGATCAATTAGAAATACTTTTAAATTCAGATATAATTTTGAAAAAAAGAAAACGAATTTATCTCGAAGACTCAAGATATTATGTTGAAGATGTAAGAAAAAATATAGTTCAGAAATATGGTTTTGATAAAGTTTATAAGCAAGGTTTTAATATAAAAACACCATTAAATTTAAATTTACAATCCAAAGCTACTAGTGCTCTAAGGGAAGGATTAATTAAATACGATAGAAGAAAAGGTTGGCGTGGAGCACTAGCAAATAAAAAATATTCTAAAGATTGGAATAATAATTTAGAGAATTTTAAACTAGAAAAATCAATTGGATGGAACCTAGCAATAGTAAAAAAAATTGGTAAATTTAATGTAGAAATAGAAACTGATAAAAAAGAAAATGGAAAAATTGATTATGAAAAAATTTCTTGGATAAAAAAAGAATTAAATGAAGTATTAAAAGTTGGTGATATTATTTATGTTAAAAAAATTGAAAAAAATAATTATGATTTAAAACAGTTACCAAAAGTTAATGGAGCAATTGTTGTAATTGATCCATATACAGGAAGAGTTCTTGCAATGTCAGGAGGATTTAGTTTTAAAAAGAGTGAATACAACAGAGCAACTCAAGCATCTAGACAACCAGGGTCAGCTTTTAAACCTTTTATTTATGCATTAGCTTTAGAAAACCAATTTACTCCATCTAGTTTAATTTTAGATGCACCAATAGTATTAGATCAAGGAGTAGATTTAAAAAAATGGAAACCAGAAAATTATGGAAAAAAATTTTATGGAGTTTCAACTTTAAGGATTGGACTTGAAAAATCTCGTAATCTAATGACTGTAAGAATTGCCCAAGATCTAGGTTTAAGCAAAATTACAAACTTTGCAAAAAAATTAAATATATATGAAAATCCTGATGAATTAATGTCAATATCACTAGGTTCTGCTGAAACTACATTAATAAAACTTACTTCAGCTTATTGTTCTTTTATTAATGGAGGAAAATTAGTTACACCTATTTTGATAGATAGAATTCAGGACAGCGAAGGAAAAACCATTTATAATTCAGAAAAAAGATATTGTGAAAATTGTAACAATATATCTTATGAGAGCAGTAATATTCCTATAATTTCTGATAAATTTGAGCAAATTTTTAGCTCAGAAACAGCATATCAAATGACCTCTTTATTACAGGGTGTTGTGCAAAGAGGTACTGGAAAAAAGTTAAAAAACTTAAATTTAGATTTAGCAGGGAAGACTGGAACTACTAACAAAAATACTGATACATGGTTTGTTGGATTTACATCAAATTTAGTTATTGGAGTATATGTGGGATACGACGATCCTAAATCACTTGGAAAATATGAAACTGGATCAAAAACAGCCTTACCAGTATTTAAAAGTTTCATAGAAAAAGCAGTAAATAAAACTGATGCAAGACCATTTAAAGTATCAAAAAATATTTCTATGATGGTAATAGACTCAAAAACTGGAAGAAAAGCAAACTTTAATTCTAAAGAAACAATCATCGAATCATTTAAAACTGATAGATATGACGAAAAATATTTAGATGACAATAAAAATTTAAAATATAAAGTGTTAAATAATAACATTTTAAAATTTTACTAATGGAATCAGAGATATCAAAATATAAATTAGAGATAGAAAAAATAAACTTAAGAATTAAGGAGTATCTTTGATAAAAAAGATATTTTTTTAAAAATTGATCAATTAAATAAAAAGATCGAAAACCCAAAATTTTGGTCAAATCAAGCTTCAGCTGAAAAAATAATAAAAGAAAAAAAATTTTTTGATCAATTAATTAATTCATTTAATTCTTCAAAAATTGAATGTGAAGATTTATATGATTTATATAATTTAGCTATAGAAGAAAATAATAAACAAATTATTCAAGATACAATAAATAATTTCAAAAAATTAAAAATTAAAGTAAAAAAAAATGAAGTTAATTGTTTTTTGTCAGACGAAAATGATTATTTAGATGCTTACTTAGAAATTCATGCAGGAGCAGGAGGAACTGAAAGTCAAGATTGGGCAGATATGCTAAGAAGAATGTATATGAAATGGTCTAATAACAAAAATTTTAAAGTTGAATTAATTAGTGAGCATAAAGGAGATGAAGCTGGTATTAAAT
>CACLLR010000007.1 GCA_902607805.1 uncultured Pelagibacteraceae bacterium | reverse complement strand
TTTTAGAAAAAGCTAAAACAAAAAATAGTTCAGTTCAATAAATAAATATTGTGCTTAAAAAATCTCTAAGAAAAAAAATTTTATTAATTAGAAAAAAAAAATTTAATACTAATTCAATAGTAACTTTAAATAATTTTTTAAAAGTTTTTAAAAAAAAAAATCTAAAAAATTCCATATTAGGTTTTTATTATCCTGTTAATTACGAAATTAATTGTTTTAATCTTTTAAACGAATTTCAAAAAACAGGAAACAAAATTGCTCTTCCAGTTATTAAAAGAAAAAACCAAATGGATTTTTTTTTATGGAATACAAAAGATCCTTTGATTTCAAATAAATATGGGATTCCAGAACCAATTCGATCTAAAATTGTTTATCCAGATATTTTAATTGTTCCTATTCTAGGATTCGATAAACAAAAATTTAGATTAGGATATGGTGGAGGATTTTATGATAGATATTTAAATAAATTAAATAAAAAAAAAAAAATTTTATCAATTGGTATAGCTTTTTCTTTTCAAAAAATTAAAAATATACCAATTGATAAACATGATCAGAAACTCGATATAATAATTACAGAAAGATCAATAATTAAATGAAATTATTTTTTTTAGGAGATATTGTTGGCAAAACAGGTTGCGATTCAATTAAAAAAAATTTATCTAAAATAGTAATTAAAAACAAAATTGATTTTGTTGTCGTAAATGGAGAAAATGCGGCAGATAATGGATTTGGAATTACTGAAAATATTACAAATGAACTATTATTATGCGGAGTGGATGTAATAACTACTGGGAATCATGTCTGGGATCAAAAAGAAATAACTGAATATATTAATAATGAAAAAAGACTTTTAAGACCTTTAAATCTAAATAAAGACTCTCCAGGAAAAGGTTTTGGAATTTTTAAATCAAAAAATGGATGTAATATTGGTGTACTTAATTTAATGGGAAATATTTTTATGAAGAAATGTGATGATGTTTTCGAAGCAGCAAAAAAATTTTTAGAAGAAAATAAATTAAAAAAAAATTATGATTTTTTGATAGTAGATTTTCATGGTGAAATAACCAGTGAGAAAATGGCAATAGGAAACTATTTTGATGGACAGGCAACTTTAGTGATTGGAACTCATACACATGTGCCAACTAACGACTCCAGAATATTAAAAAAAGGCACTGCATATCAAACAGACGCAGGTATGTGTGGAGATTATAATTCAGTAATAGGTATGAATTTGGAAAATTCCTTGAATCGCTTTTTAAAAAAAGAATCAACAAAACATTTTCCAGCCACTAATGAAGCTACTCTTAGCGGTGCAATTGTAGAAGCAGATATAAATACTGGTTTAGCTACCGATATAAAAAATTTTATTTATGGAGGTGAATTAGATAATTCATAATAACTTATGGCAGGGCATTCTCATTGGGCTGGAATAAAGCATAAAAAAGAAAGAGCAGATAAACAACGATCCAAAATATTTTCAAAAATTTCAAGAGAAATTACAGTTGCTGCAAAACTAGGAGATCGAGACCCCGAAATGAATGCTAGATTAAGATCCGCGATACAGGCGGCTAGATCTGCCAATATGCCAAAAGAAAATATTGAGAGGGCAGTAGATAAATCAGAAATTAATGCGAATTCCAGTTTCGAAAATATAAGATATGAAGGTTTTGGACCATTTAAAATAGCCGTTATTGTCGAGACTCTTACAGATAATAAAAATAGAACTGCCTCAAGCATAAGAACAATCTTTAATAAAAACGGCGGTGGCATTGGATCTCAAGGTTCAGCTTCTCACAATTTTCATCAGTTAGGGGTTATTAAAATTAATAAAAAAGAAATTGAAGAAGATGATTTATTAGAATTAGTAATAGATTATGGAGCAAATGAATGTTTTTCATTTGATGAATTTCACGAGATACATACAAATAAAAATGAAGTTTACAATATTAAAAAAAAATTAGAAAATAAAATTACTAATTTTATTTCTACAGATATTGAGTGGATACCTTTCAATTATATTGAATTATCAAAAGAACAAAAAGAAATTATAGTTAATTTTTTAGAAACCTTAGAGGATAATGATGATGTTCAAAAAGTTTATACAAATGTTAATTTTAAAGAATAAAAATGTTAATAATTGGTATTGATCCTGGAATTTCTGGAGCTATTTGTTTTTTTGAAAATGGTGAAGTAAAAAATATAATTGATATGCCAAGTATGGCAGAAGGAAAAAAAAATAAAAGACAGATAAATGGAAATCAATTATTTAATGAGATTAAAAATAATATAAAAAATATTTCAAAAAGTAATATTTGTGTAGTTGTTGAGCAAGTTTCAGCTATGCCAGGACAGGGAGTAACAAGTATGTTTAATTTTGGTCAATCATTTGGCGTTATAAAAGGTATATGCTCAGCTATGCAATTACCAATATATTTTGTAAGACCTGCAAAATGGAAAAAATATTTTAATTTAATTAAGACTGAAAAAGAAGCAAGTAGGACCAAGGCAATTGAAATTTTTCCTTATATTTCCTCCAAACTATCAAAAAAAAAAGATTCTAATAAAGCAGAAGCCATACTAATAGCTAGTTATTTCAGTAATACTTATAATTTAATAGAATAAAATATTTAATTTACGAGACAAATTGATGACACATTTTAGTGTGAAAGGTTAAATATGGAAGCTGATATCACAACCCAAGCTGTTGGACTTGCAAGTAATACTGACTTTTCGATAATTACGCTTTTTTTAAGAGCAGATATAATAGTTAAATCTGTAATAATAATTTTAATTGCTTCATCCGTTTATTCTTGGGCAATTATTTTTGATAAAATAAGACTTTTTAGAAAAATAAATAAATCATCAGAGGAATTTGAAGAAAAATTTTGGAAGTCTAAGTCGGCTGAAACCTTTTATAATAGTTTACCATCAAATATAGAAGATCCTATGGCCTTAGTATTTAAGGGATCCATGCAGACAGTGATGAAATCTAGATCAAAGTCTAATCTTAGCGAGAGACTAACTAGTATTCTAGAAGTTAATATTGAAAAACAAATGAATGTGATTGATAAAAACTATACTTTTTTGGCAACTGTAGGATCAACTGCGCCATTTATTGGATTATTTGGAACCGTATGGGGAATAATGAATTCTTTTCAATCAATTGCAATTTCAAGAAATACTAGTTTAGCAATAGTTGCTCCTGGAATTGCCGAAGCATTATTTGCAACTGCTCTTGGTTTATTAGCAGCCATTCCCGCTGTTGTTGCTTTCAATAAATTTAATAGTGACTCAAAAAAATATACTCAAAGATTAGAAAACTTCTCAAAAAGATTTATATCAATAATATAAAATGGCATTCAAATTTAAAAGTTCACTAAGAGAACCGATGAGCGAGATAAACGTTACTCCTTTTGTAGATGTAATGTTAGTTTTATTAATAATTTTTATGGTCACCGCACCTTTATTAACAGTAGGAGTACAAGTAGATTTACCAGAAAGTTCAGCCGACTCTTTACCTGAGGAGATTGAACCATTAACTTTAACAATAAATTCCAAGGGGGAAATTTTCATACAAGAGTCAAAAGTTGAGTATGATAATATTATTTCAAAAATATTAGCTGTTTCAAAAAATAGAACAGATACAAGAATTTATGTTAGGGGAGATAAAACAATAAATTATGGTAGAGTTTTGGAAATAATGGGTATGCTATCTGGATCAGGTTTTACAAAAGTCGCACTTATTTCCGAACCTTATAAAGAGAGATAAATTGTGTACAGAAGCATAATAGTATCTTCATCATTTCATATTTTTATAATTGTTATAGCTACATTGAGCCTTCCATTTATTTCAAAAAAACCAATTGAATTACCACCTTTAATTTCTGTAGAATTGATTCAAATAACAGACAAAACTAATATACCTTTTGCTCCAAAAGCAAAAAAAATTATAGAAAAAGTAAAAAAAAAACAAGAAAAATTAGTTTCTGAGCAAGCTCCTCCAAAAAAAATTAAAAATGAACAATCTAAAGCTGTACCCACACCTGATGAAAAAATTGAATTAATAAAAAAAGAAAAACCAGAAGCAATTCCATTACCTGAAAAAAAGAAAGAAGTTGTAAAACAAAATTTAGAAACAAAACAAAATCCTGCAAAATTAGAGACTAAAGTAAAACAAGTTTCAGAATTTGAAAAAAAGGAGTTATTTGACCCAAATAATATTGCAGCATTAATTGACAAATCGAAGGAAAATTTGGCAGAAACAACTAAGTTAAGTGATAAAATAAGCCAATCTCAAGATCAAACAATGGATCAAACTGGTCTTTCTCTTAGTGAAGAAGATGCTTTAAAAGCTCAAATATTTGGTTGTTGGAGCATTCCTTTAGGATTACCATACAATGAAAATTTATTAGTAAGAATTAAATTAAAATTAAAACCAGATGGAACTATAATGAAATCAGAAATTATTGATCATGCTAGAATGAATAAACCTGGACAAGGATTTTATAAAGTTTTAGCAGAAAGTGCTTTAAGAGCTCTTCAATTATGTCAGCCTTTAAGAGTTCCAACCACTGGATATGAAAGATGGAAAGATATGCAATTAAATTTTGATGCTAGAGAAATGTTGGAAGGATAATGAAAAATTTCAAAATATTTATTTATTTAATAATATTATTTTTTCCTACAACTTCTTACTCATTAATTGAAGTTGATATAACAAGAGGAAATCTAAACCCTTTACCAATAGCTGTCTCACCATTGTTTTCTGACAAAGAATCTCAGTTAAATCTAAAAAAAAATCTTGATATTGAAAATTTAGGTCTTGAAATAGCCGATGTTGTAAAAGACAACCTAAAAAGAACAGGTTTATTTAATCCACTTGATAAAAAAGCTTTTCTTCAAAAACCAAATGTTGCACATCTTAAACCTAGATTTGAAGATTGGTCTTTAATTAAAGCACAGGCTTTAATAACTGGAAAAGTTTCATTAGAAAATGAAAAATTAAGAGTCGAATTTAGACTTTGGGATGTTTTGGCCGGTAGAGAAATGCTAGCCTTAGCATTTACAACTGTTCCTAAAAATTGGAGAAGAGTTGGCCATATTATAACTGATAAAGTTTATGAAAGATTAACTGGAGAAAAAGGTTATTTTGATACAAGAATAATTTATGTTTCTGAAGAAGGCCCTAAAATAAAAAGAATTAAAAAATTAGCAATTATGGATCAAGATGGTTTTAATACAAAATACTTAACATTAGGAAATGAATTAGTTTTGACTCCAAGATTTAATCCAACAAGCCAAATGGTCACTTATCTTTCATATTTTAAAAATTTACCTAGAGTTTATTTGCTTGATATAGAAACGGGAGTACAAGAAGTTGTTGGAGATTTTCCAGGAATGACATTTGCTCCAAGATTTTCTCCTGATGGAAAAAAAGTAATTATGAGTTTTGCCAAAGATGGCAATTCAGATATTTATACTATGGATTTAGAAAGTAGAATTGTTGAAAGAATAACCAATCATCCGTCAATTGATACTTCTCCTTCTTATTCACCAAATGGAAAATTTATTACTTTTAATTCTGACAGAAGTGGTTATCAGCAAATTTATATTATGAATAGCGATGGAAGTGGTGTTAAAAGAATTTCTTTTGGTACCGGACTTTATGGAACTCCTGTATGGTCTCCAAGAGGGGATTTGATTGCATTTACAAAACTTCATAAAGGTAAATTTTATATTGGTGTTATGAGAACCGATGGAAAAGGAGAAAGATTATTGACTGAAAACTATTATCAAGAAGCCCCATCCTGGTCTCCAAATGGAAGAGTTCTTATTTTTTATAGAGAGACAAAAACTGACGATAAAGGAGAAGGGTTTTCGGCAAAATTATGGTCTATTGATTTGACCGGATATAATGAAAGACTTGTTGATACAGAAACAGACGCCTCCGACCCATCCTGGTCGTCCTTATTAAGCAATTAATCCTTATTAAGCAATTAATATGTATATTAACTCAATTTTAGTTAAATTATGTTGATTTTTAAGCTTGAAAGTTTTATTTAGTTGTGAAAAAGTTTACAAAATTGAATTATAGGAGCAAGGATGAACTTAGCAAAATTTAAAAATACATTTTTAGTAGTTTTACTCTCTTTGTTAGTCTCGGCGTGTGCAACTCAAACACAGAAGGCTACAAAAATAGAAGGACAGATGCAAGGTGATGTTTATACAGGAACAGACACTGTAAAATATCTAGCAGATGGAGTTCCGGACAGAGTGTTCTTTGCTACAAACGAGTCTGTACTAACAACTAAGTCTAGGGATACTTTAAGAAAGCAAGCAGCTTGGTTAAGAAAAAATTCTGATATTAATGTTGTGTTGGAAGGTCATGCGGATGAAAGAGGAACAAGAGAATACAACTTAGCTTTAGGTGAGAGAAGAGCAAATGCAGCTAAGGATTATTTAATGACATATGGAATTTCAGCAAATAGAATTTCTGTTATAAGTTATGGAAAAGAAAGACCTGTTGATTCAGGTTCAAACCCATTAGCTTGGTCAAAAAATAGAAGATCTGTAACAGTTAAAGCAAATTAAAAATTTAAAAAATAAAGACCTGATACTAGGATTATTTAGTTCAGGTCTTTTTTTTGCCATTATTTTCATTACAAATCATTGAATGATATTGGGAAAAAAAAAAGTATTATTTTTTTTATTTTTTTATTCAATTTTTAACTTCTCCAATTTAAATGCTGACAATCATAATATTTATGAAGTTTTAGAAATTATAAAAAAAGATCTTAAAACTTTAGAAAGAGCAGTTTACTCTGATTCAACTTCTTCAGAAATTAAAGAAAATAGCGAAGTAATTTTAGATCAAAATTCGGAGGATGTTCTTACAAGACACTTGTTAAAATTGACAGAAATTGAAAATCAATTTCAAGATTTAACAAACAGATTTGAAGAGATAAATTTTAAAATTGATAAGTTATCAACCCGACTCTCAAAAATACAAGCTGACAATCAATTAAGGTTTCAACAGATAGAAAAAACTTTAGCAAACACAGTGAGTGAAAAAGTTCAAAATTTAACTTCGTTAGAGACCGAAAATAATAATGAAAAACTTATGCCTGGTACTTCTCAGCCACAAGATTTAGGTTCAATTTCATATAAAGATATGACTGATAATTCAGAAAATCAAAAAACCCAAGCCATTGAAACAACATCTACTATATTAACTGAGACTTTTGAAAATGAAGAAAAACTTTTGCCTGATACAAGCCCTGAAAAACAATATGAATTTGCAACAAGTTTTTTAAAAGTTGGAGATTATAATACTGCTGAAAGAGCATTTAGAGAGTTTGTAGTATCTAATGAAAATCATAAATTAGCTGGAAATGCTCAATATTGGTATGCAGAAACTTTTAGAATAAGACAACTATACACAGATGCAGCTTCTGCTTATTTAGAAGGATATCAAAAATATCCTAAGAGCGAGAAAGCTCCTATAAATTTATTAAAACTTGGAGTATCATTAGTTCAAATAGGAGAAAAAGAGCAAGGTTGCTTAATGATTATAGGTGTTGAAAAACAATATCCTGAAGCAACTCAATCTGTTCTTCAAAAAGCAAAATATGAAGAAAAAAAGTTTGAGTGTAAAAAAGATAATTCATAGTAAATTAATTAAACATCTAAAAGATCCAAAAATAAATAATATTTTTAGAGTTTTTAATAACAATTTAAAATTTATAAATGAAAAAAAAACTGCAGTAGCAGTTTCTGGAGGCCCAGATAGTCTAGCTTTAACCTTTCTTTTTAAATGCCTGAATATTAAAAATAAAAAAAAAGGTTATTTTTATACAGTAGATCATAAACTAAGAAAAAATTCTTCTAATGAAGCTAAGACTATTAAGAAATTATTAAAGAATTATGACATCGACTGTAAAATACTTATTTGGAGAGGAAAAAAACCAAACTCAAATCTGCAATCAATTGCTAGGAATAAAAGATATTCTTTGATCCACAATCAATGCATTAAAGATAAAGTTGAATCATTAATTACTGGACATCATATTGGTGATTTGTATGAAAATTTTTTTATTAGAATGCTAAGAGGGTCAGGATTAGATGGTTTTGTGTCATTTAATTCAATAAAAAATAAACTAAATGATAATTTATACGTCTATAGACCTTTAATAAATATTAAGAAAGAAGATTTAATCTATATTACTAAAAAAGTATTTGGTTATTATTTGGATGATCCATCAAATTACAAGAATGATTTTAAAAGAGTAAGATTGAGAAAATTTATAGATCAATTTAAAGAGGAAGGATTAGATATTCAAAAGCTAAATTTAACTATAAATAATTTAACATCATCAAATGAAGCTATTAATTATTATGTTAATAAAAACATATCTGAAAATACAAGAATTTTAAAAAAATCTACTTATATTTTAAATAAAGAATTTTTAAATAATCCTACAGATGTAATTTTTAGATCTTTTTCAAGGATTTTAAAATTAGTTGGTACAAAATATTACCCACCTAGAGGCAAGAGTTTAATATATTTGATTAAATTTATTGAAAGTAATCACAACGGAAAAATGACATTATCAGGGTGCGTTATTGAAAAAGTCAATAATTCTTTGTTAATATACAAAGAAAAAAGGCAAAAAACTTAATTTTATATCAATTTGCCACTTGTTTAATTTATAATAATTCTTAATTTATACATTATGAATTTTAAAAACTTAGCAATGTGGGCTGTAATAGTTTTGCTTACTGTTGGACTATACAATATGTTTAAAAATCCACAGAGATCAGTCAATCAACAAAATACTATAATATTTTCTGAATTCTTAGATGAAGTAGATAATGGTAGAGTTGTTCAAGTAGAAATCCAAGGAAATAATATCAAGGGAATAATGTCTAACGGTGATCGTTTTACAACATATTCACCTAATGATCCAAATCTTATTGAAAAATTATCTGAAAGAGGAGTAAGTATATCCGCAGCTCCTTTAGAGGAAAAAATGCCTTCGCTTTTAGGAATATTACTTTCCTGGTTTCCGATGCTATTACTAATTGCTGTTTGGATCTTTTTTATGAGGCAGATGCAAGGAGGAAAAGGTGGAGCCATGGGTTTTGGAAGATCCAAAGCTAAGATGATGAATGAAATTAAAGGAAAAATTACTTTTGATGATGTTGCAGGCGTAGAAGAGGCTAAAGAGGAAGTAGAAGAAGTAGTTGAATTTTTAAAAGATCCAAAAAAATTTAGTAGACTTGGAGGAAAAATACCAAGAGGTTGTTTGTTAGTAGGTCCTCCTGGAACAGGAAAAACTCTTTTAGCAAGAGCAATAGCTGGTGAAGCTGGAGTACCATTTTTTACAATCTCGGGATCAGATTTTGTTGAAATGTTTGTTGGAGTAGGAGCATCAAGAGTAAGAGATATGTTTGAACAAGGAAAGAAACATTCACCTTGTATAATATTTATAGATGAAATAGATGCAGTCGGGAGAAGCAGAGGAGCTGGACTTGGAGGAGGAAATGACGAAAGAGAACAAACATTAAATCAATTATTAGTAGAAATGGACGGTTTTGAAACCAATGAAGGAGTAATAATTATTGCTGCAACAAATAGACCTGATGTGCTTGATCCAGCGCTTTTAAGACCAGGCAGGTTTGATAGACAAGTAGTTGTTTCATTGCCAGACATAATTGGTAGAGAAAAAATATTAAAAGTACACTCAAAAAAAATATCAATGGCACCAGATATTAATCTAAGAACTATTGCCAGAGGCACTCCTGGATTTTCTGGAGCAGATCTTGCAAATTTAGTAAATGAGTCAGCACTTTTAGCTGCAAGAAAAAATAAAAGAATTGTAACAACCCAAGAATTTGAAGAAGCAAAAGATAAAGTAATGATGGGAGCTGAAAGAAGATCAATGGTAATGACTGAAGAAGAAAAAAGATTGACAGCATATCATGAAGCAGGACATGCAATTGTAACCATAAATGAAAAAGCAGCTTATCCAATTCACAAAGCAACAATTATTCCTAGAGGAAGAGCATTAGGTATGGTTATGCAGCTTCCAGAAAAAGATGAAGTCTCTCAAACTAGAGAACAATTACATGCTCAAATGGCAATTGCAATGGGAGGAAGAGTTGCTGAAGAATTAATATTTGGAGATGAAAAAGTAACAACAGGAGCAGCAAGCGACATTGAGCAAGCAACCAAAAGAGCAAGGGCTATGGTAATGAGAGCTGGTTTAAGTAAAGAATTAGGACCTATTGCTTATGGTGAAAATGAAGAAGAAGTTTTTCTAGGCAGATCGGTTGCAAGACAACAAAATATGTCAGAAGAAACAGCAAAAAAAGTTGATGCTGAGATAAAAAAATTTGTTGAGAAAGGTTATGAAAGAGCAAGAAAAGTTCTTACAGATAAAATTGAAGATCTTCACAAGCTAGCTAAGGCACTTTTGACATATGAGACTTTAACTGGACCAGAAATAGAAGATCTTATTAATAAAAATGTTTACCCTTCAAACAAAGAGGATATTAAAGTTGATAACGAAGAAGAAGGATCAGCTCTTGGCTCAATAGGATTAAAACCAAAGATAGTTCATTAAAATATAATGGAAAAATATTACACAAGAGCGTGTAATTTTTATTATGGACTAAACTCAATATCTAAATTAAAAAAAAAACTTTCTATTCCTTTAAATGGAAATAAAAATATTTCATTTGATCACATTGAATTAATCTCAAGAAAATCAAAAAAAAAAATTTATTTTAAAGATATAAAATTTTTACCAAATAAAATTAAAAAAAAAATAAATAAGGATATAAAATTAATTTCAAAGAATAAAAAAATTAAAAATTTAAAATTAAGCAACCTTCCAATTTTAATGGGCATATTGAATTTAACTCCAGATAGTTTTTCTGATGGTGGAAAATATTTAAAGAAAGATTTTGGATATCAACATACAAAAAAACTTATTAAGGAAGGTTGTGCGATCATAGATATTGGAGGAGAGTCAACAAGGCCAGGAGCTTCTAAAGTTAAAGTAAAAAAAGAATGGAAAAGAATTGAGCCAACTTTAAAAAAAATCAAAAAACTAAAACATTTTATATCTATAGATACTAGAAAAAGTTGGATTATGAAGCAATCAATAATCTATAAAGCTAATTTAATTAATGATGTATCAGGTTTTGATTATGATCCAAAATCAATCAATATTATAAAAAAAAATAAAATACCTTTCATTTTACATCATATGCAAGGATCTCCAAAAACAATGCAAAAAATTCCTAAATATAAAAATGTTTTATTAGATATATACGATTATTTTGAAAAGAAAATTGAGATATTTAGAAAAAAAGGAATTTTACATAATAATATAATTTTAGATCCAGGAATTGGATTTGGTAAAAATTTGAAACATAATATTACATTAATAAGCAATATTTCTATTTTTCATTCACTTGGGTTTCCTATATTACTTGGTTTATCTAGAAAAAGTTTTATTAGAAGTTTATCTGGAAAAAATGATAGTAAGGAAAGAATAGGAGGTACAGTTTCATCTTGTTTATATGCAATGCTACAAGGAGTTCAAATTTTAAGAGTGCATGATTCTAATGAAATAAATCAAAGTTTAAAAGTATTTAAAACTTTAATTATGAAATAATGTCAAAAAAATATTTTGGTACAGATGGTATTAGAGGAACCGTAAATAGTGAAAACATTAATGGAAATATGTTTTTTAAATTTGGTTTAGCTGCGGGTACTTATTTTAAAAACCTTAAAAAAGCTAAACAAACGGCTATTATTGCAAAAGACACTAGACTTTCAGGATATGCATTGGAGCCAGCTTTAGTATCAGGATTAGCTTCAGCAGGAATGCATGTTTATACATTGGGCCCCCTCCCAACAAATGGACTTGCAATGTTGACTAAAAAAATGAAAGCAAATATGGGCATAATGATTACAGCTTCTCATAATCCTTATTATGATAATGGATTAAAATTATTTGGACCAGATGGTCTAAAATTGTCTGACAAAATAGAAAAAAAAATAGAAAAACTTATTGACTTAAAAATTATTAGAAATTTATCAAAACCTGAAATTCTTGGACGAGTAAAAAGATTAGAAGATGGTAATGAAAATTATATTAAAATTTTAAAAAGTAACTTCCCAAAAAATTTATCTTTAAAGGGTATCAAAATAGCAATTGATTGTGCAAATGGCGCTGGTTACAAGTCAGGTCCTAAGCTTTTTAAATCTTTAGGAGCTAAAGTATATGAAATTGGAACTTCACCAAACGGTCTAAATATTAATAAAAATTGTGGTTCTACATGTCCAAGTAAAATTAAAAAATTATCAAAAAAATATAAAGTTAATTTAGGAATAGCTGTAGATGGAGATGCAGATAGAGTTATTCTTTGTGATGAAAAAGGAAATGTAATAGATGGAGATCAAATTATAGCAATGCTTGCAGAAAGATGGAAAAGAAAAAAAATTTTAAAAGGAGGTGTTATCGGTACACATATGACAAATTATGGTTTAGAAAAATATTTTAAAAAAAACAAAATAAAATTTAAGAGATCAAATGTTGGAGACAGATTCGTTAAAGAAAAAATGCAGAAATTAAAGTTTAATTTAGGAGGGGAACAATCAGGTCACATTATATTAGGAAAATTTGCAACTACTGGAGATGGGTTGCTCGTTGCTTTAGAAGTATTATTTTCAATGAGAAAGGGAGAAAAAGCTAGTGAATTATTTAATATATTTAAACCAGTTCCACAAGTATTAGAAAATATTATTGTAAAAGATAAAAAAATAATTAATCAGACAAAATGTAAAAATGCTATAAAAGAAGCAAAGAAAATTATATTTAAAGAAGGAAGAATGCTAGTAAGGGCATCTGGTACAGAACCAAAAATAAGAATTATGGGGGAATCTTTCAATAAAAAATTATTAAAAAAATGTATTAATATAGTAAAAAAATCTATAAAAAATTGAAACCTAAATCTAAAATCCTAATTATAGCAGGGTCCGACTCCTCCGGAGGCGCAGGCATACAAGCTGACATAAAAACAATTACTTCTCTAGGATCATATGCAATGACTGCAATAACCGCCATAACTTCTCAAAACACAACGGGAGTTATTTCTATTTCTTCAATAGATCCTAAAGAAATATCGAGACAAATAGAGTTTACATCAAAAGACATAAAACCAGATTCGATTAAAATAGGAATGCTTCATTCAGAAAAAGTTATAAATGCAGTAATAAAATCTTTAGATAAGTTGAACATAAAAAAAATAATCTTAGATCCTGTTATGATAGCAAAAAGTGGGACAAAGCTTATAAATAATCCGACAATAAATATATTAAAAAATAAGTTAATGAAAAAAACTGTACTTATTACCCCAAATATTCCTGAGGCAGAGATACTATCTAATACTAAAATTAATTCTGTTAAAGATATGATTTTATCAGGAAAAATTCTTATTAAACTTGGTGCAAAAAATGTATTAATTAAAGGAGGGCATCTTTCTAGCAGAATAATAAAAGATATATTTATTTCAAAAAATGAAGTTAAAATTTTTAGTAATAAAAAAATTTTAACCCAACATACTCATGGTACAGGCTGCACATTATCTAGCGCAATTGCAACTTATTATTCATGTGGAAAAACATTAAAGAAATCTTGTGAGATGGCAATTAAGTATGTTAACCATGCAATTAGGACAAGACCTAAATATGGTAAAGGTCATGGACCTATAAACCATTTGAATACAATAATAATAAATAAAAAATTTAAATGAAAAACGTAGTAGTAGTTGGATCGCAGTGGGGAGATGAAGGCAAAGGAAAAATCGTTGATTGGTTATCAAATCAAGCAGATGTAGTTGTAAGATTTCAAGGAGGAAATAATGCTGGTCATACTCTTGTAATTGATGGCATTACTTATAAATTAAGACTATTACCTTCGGGTATTGTTAGGCAAGATAAAATTTCTATAATTGGAAATGGTGTTGTTGTTGACCCTTGGGCATTGTTAGAGGAAATAGAAGAGATTAGATCAAAGGGAATAACTATTAATGAGAAAAATTTAATTTTATCAGAAGCTGCAACTTTAATTTTACCTTTTCATAAAGAATTAGATGAAATTAGAGAAGATTCAGCAGGAAAAGAAAAAATTGGAACAACAAGAAGAGGTATTGGACCAACTTATGAAGACAAAGTTGGCAGAAGATCAATTAGAGTTATGGATTTAATTTCAGAAAAAAATCTCGATAATCGATTAGAAAATGCCTTAAAACATCACAATGCAATAAGAATTGGTTTAGGTAAAAAAATTTATTCTAAAGATCATTTAAAAGAAGAATTGTTAAAAATCGCACCTAAAATATTAAAATATTCACAGCCAGTTTGGAAAAAAATTGATGAATTAAATTTAGAAAAAAAAAAAATATTATTTGAGGGTGCTCAAGGAATTTTATTAGATGTTGATCATGGCACTTATCCTTTTGTAACCTCTTCTAATACAGTTGCATCTTCTGCAGCGACTGGTACAGGTTGTGGGCTAAGTACTATTAATTATATATTAGGAATCACTAAAGCTTACACAACAAGAGTTGGCGCAGGACCTTTTCCCACAGAATTAAAAGACTCTATTGGCGAACATATTGGAGAAAAAGGAAATGAATTTGGCACTGTAACAAGTAGAAAAAGAAGATGTGGATGGTTTGATGCTGTATTGGTAAAACAAAGTATAAAAATTTCAGGTATTAATGGAATTGCATTAACAAAACTCGATGTTCTTGATGAATTGAAAGAAATTAAAATTTGTATAGCATATGAAATTGACGGAAATAATTTAGATTATTTTCCAGCATCACCAGAAAAACAAAAAAAAGTAAAACCTATTTATAAATCTTTTGAGGGGTGGAATTGCTCAACCCAAGGTATAAATAAATTTGAAAATTTACCCAAAAATGCAAAAAATTACATAAATTATTTAGAGGAGTTTATTGGAACAAAAATTTCAAGTATTTCTACGAGCCCCGAAAGAAATGACACTATACTTATAGAAGACCCATTTAAAATTTAATTTGCAGGAAGTAAATTTTTAGATTTCGCAGCATTAAGCATATGTTTTTGTAATTTTTCAAAAGCTTTATTCTCTACTTGTCTAACTCTTTCTCTACTAATTTTAAATTTTTTACTTAATTCTTCTAAAGTTTTTGGTTCATCTGACAGTCTTCTTGAATAAAGTATATTTTTTTCTCTTTCGTTTAATATTTTAATAGAATTTTGTAATAAATCTTTCCTTTGTTCCATTTCTTCTTGTTGAGCAACTTTTAATTCTTGATCCATATTTTTATCAATTATCCAATCTTGCCATTCGTCGCCATCTTCTCCAATTGGAGCGTTTAAAGATTGTTCTTTACCTGATAATCTTCTGTTCATAGAAACAACCTCTTCTTCTGATACATTTAGTTTATTTGCAATATTTTTTACATGTTCTTGTTTCATATCTCCTTCGCTGCTAGGAGCAATTTGATTTTTTAACTTTTTAAGATTAAAAAATAATTTTTTTTGAGCGGTTGTTGTTCCAATTTTAACTAAACTCCAAGATCTTAAGATATATTCTTGTATAGATGCTTTGATCCACCACATAGCATAAGTAGCCAATCTAAATCCTTTTTCTGGTTCAAATTTTTTTACAGCTTGCATTAGTCCTATATTTCCTTCTGAGATTATTTCATTTAATGGAAGGCCATAACCTCTATATCCCATTGCAATTTTTGCAACTAATCTAAGATGACTTGTAACAAGTTTTTCAGCAGACTTAATATTTCCAGTTGATTTCCAATTTTTTGCTAACATGTATTCTTCTTCAGCAGCTAGCATCGGGAATTTTTTTATTTGAGTAAGGTATGCGGAAAGTCCACCCTCATTAGATAAAATAGGCAAATTGTAAGTTCTACTGCTCATAGAGGATATTTATTTAATAAAGATTTTAAATATTACAACTTATTTATTTGTAGGTATTTCTTAGCTTTTTTAATACAATTTCTAAATCTTTAGGTAAATTTGAATTAAATTCCATTTTTTTACCTGTTATAGGGTGATTAAAACCAATAACTTTTGCGTGAAGAAATTGTCTATTTAGATTTGTTAAAGTTTTTTTTAGATCAGGATCAATATTTTTAATTTTTTTAAATTTTTTTTTATACTTTTTGTCTCCTAAAATATTATTTCCTTTATAACTCATATGAACCCTTATTTGGTGAGTCCTACCTGTTTCAAGTTTACATTCGACCAAACTAAATGTTGGAGTTTTATTATTTTCAAATACTTCAAGTGTTTTGTAATTTGTTATTGCTTTTTTTCCTTTTTTAATACCTACTTCCATAAGTTGTCTATTTTTTGAACTTCTAGTTATAAGAGTTTCAATTTTACCTTTTTGAGGTCTTAACTTTCCCCAAATCAGTGTTTGATAAATTCTATTGACAGAATGTAATTTAAATTGTCTTGATAAATTATCATGAGAAATATTATTTTTTGCTATAATAATTAATCCTGATGTATCCTTATCAATTCTATGAACAATACCTGGTCTTAATTCATCACCAATATTTGATAAATTTTTTTTGTCATAATTAATTAATGCATTTACTAAAGTTTTTTCATAATCTCCTGCTCCAGGATGCATAGATATTCCCGCTTCTTTATTTATAATAATTAAATCTTTATCACCGTATAAAATATTTAATTTATAATCATAAGGTTTAAGTGATATTTTTTCAGGCTTAGGAATTTCAAGATAAATTTTATCTCCAAGATGAATTTTTTTTGATGGATCTTTTATTGTTATTTCATTTATTTTTAATTTATTTTTAATAATTAAATTTTTAATTCTATTTCTGCTAATTTTTTCAGTGTTTTTTTTAATAAATTGATCAACTCTATGTCCTTTCAGGTTATCCTTGACAATTAATTTAATGCTATTTTTCATAATTTGTAATATTAATACTATATGCGCTCGTAGCTCAACTGGATAGAGCGCCAGATTTCGGCTCTGGAGGTTCAGGGTTCGACTCCTTGCGGGCGCACCAATTTATTCACCCATATTTACTAAAGTACCTCTTTTTCTCGCTTGATGAAAAGCTAAATAAAAAATAACTATTGCGCTAAAAAAATAAAATAAATTTAATGTTAATGCGGTAATTATATTTTTATAGTTTACTATATTATTTACTAAAATCGATCTTGCCTCTTCAAATATATAAACTAATGGCAATCCTTTTGCTAATATTTGAAGCCACTCAGGCAATATTGATAGCGGATAATATACACAACCCAATGGAGCTAAAAGAAAAAGTGATGACCAAGCTGTATTTTCAAAAGCAGGACCATATCTCAACAGTCCTGAAGTAACCAACAAACCTAAAGTCGTACCGAAAAGATATAGACTTAAAAAAAGTAAAAACAATGCTGGACCCATTTTTAGCAAAGATACCCCAAAAAGTGGTGACATTAGTATTATTGCAGGAATTATTCCAATTAATGTCCTAAGCAAAGCAGTTGAAGTCAATGCAGTTATAATTTCACTTAATTTTATAGGTGCAACAAAAAGATTAGTAAAATTTCTACTCCAAATTTCTTCTAAAAATAACATATTAAAACTTATGCTTGAACGAAACAAAAAGTCATAAAGAATTGCACAACTTAAAATGACACCAACAGTATTATTATAATAATCGCTATGCATAGTGAAAAAGTTTGATATGAAACCCCATAAAATAATCTGAATAGTTGGCCAATATATTAAGTCTAAAATTCTTGGAAAAGATCCTTTAATTAAATAAAGATGACGTATAGACAAAGCATAAATTCTATGTATTTTCATATTATTCTCTCACTATTTTTAAAAAAGTTTCCTCTAAATTTTCTCTTCCATGCTTGCTTATTAAACTCTCACAAGTTCCTTTATCAATTATTTCTCCATTTTTCATCATCAACACTTCATTACAAAGTCTTTCGACTTCATTCATATTGTGTGATGCTAATAAAATAGTTGTACCTTTTTTTGATGCAAAATTTTCTATATAGGTTCTAATATAGTCACCCACATCAGGATCTAGACTGGCAGTAGGTTCATCTAAAAGTAAAATTTCAGGTTCATTTATTAAAGCTTTAGCAAGAGAAACTCTATTTTTTTGTCCAGAAGAAAGTTCACCAGTTTTTCTTTTTTTAAATTCAAGTAAATTTAATTCTTTCATTAAATCTAAAATTTTTTCTCTTAAATTTTTAACTCCATATAATTTACCATAAACTATAAGATTTTCTTCCACGGTAAGCTTTTTTGGCAGTTCAACATAAGGAGAAATAAAATTTACTTTTTCTAAAATATTTGTTCTAATATTTTCATTTTCAATATTTTTTCCATTTATAAAAACATTACCAGAAGTAGGTTTGATTAATCCTAGCATCATGCCTATAGTTGTGGTTTTACCACACCCATTTGGCCCTAAAAGACCTACTATTGAACCTTTATTAATTTGAAAATTAATATTTTTAACTGCAGAAACATTATTATACTTTTTGTTTATATTTTTTATTTCAATTGTCATTTATTTGAAGCTCTTTTTAATCTATCATTTATTGCTAGACCTAAACTTTTATTAGGAATTTTTTCAACAGCAATAGAACTATATTTTTTTTTTTTTATCTTTCTCAAAGTTTTGTATAAATTTCTTCCTGCTTCTTTTAAATTTTTATTTTTAGTTATATAAAAAAAATTTTTATCAATTTTTTTTCTTTTTTTAATTAATATAAATGCCTCACCTCTTTTTGAATTTTTTACATTTAATCTTATTGGAATATCTGGAGAGTAATGAAGTTTTGCTTGGCCTGGATATGACGTTTTTTTTAAATTTTTATTGTATTTTAAATTTAAGCCTAGGACTTTATTTAATTCTTTAATCTGCATGCCTCCAAGTCTTAATATTTCTGGTTTTGATGTTAAATTAATAATTGTCGATTCTATTCCAATTTTAGATCTTCCTCCATTTAATATAAATTTTAATTTTTTTCCAAATTCATCTTTTACATCTTCTGGGCTTACTGAGCTTATTTTGGTAGATATATTTGCACTTGGTGCCGCTAAAGGATAATTAATTTTTTTTAAAAGTTGTATTGTAATTTTATGATTGGGAAATCTTACAGCAAGAGTATTTTTTTTATTAGTTACATTTTTTGAAATTTTACTATTTTTTTTTATTTTTAAAACAAACGTTATTGGTCCAGGACAAAATTTTTTATATAGTTTAAAAAAGTTTTTATTTAATACACAGTCTTTCTTTAAAATTTTTAAGTTTGGATAATGGACAATTAGAGGGTTATTTTTAGGTCTTTTTTTTAATTTAAATATTTTAGAAGTGGCTTTATTCGAATAAGCATTTGCCGCTAAACCGTATACAGTTTCTGTTGGAATAGCTACACATTCATTTTTGTCTAAATAGTATTTACTTTTTTTAATATTTGAAAGATTCTTTTTCATGTAATAATACCAACTATTATATGAAAGATAAAAATTTACTAGATGATATTAAGGACAAATCTATAGACGAACTAACAGACATGGCAAATAATATAATTATAAATCTGGAGAAATCAAAAGATCTTGAAAACTCAGTTAATGATTATCAAAAATTAATTAAATTAAAAAATTTTATTGATAAAAAATTTAAATATTCTTCAAAAGAAATAGCTCAAAATACAAAAGAGAAAATAAATAAAATTTTAAAAAAATAAAAATGAAAAAAAAATTAAATAAAATAGCAAAAGATACAAATTTATTTTTATTAAATTTTTTGTCAAAGCAAAGAAAAACAGATTTATTAAATCCAATAAAGTATGGATTGTTACCAGGAGGAAAAAAAATTAGATCAAAATTAATTATAGATGTAGGAAAAATTTTTAATTTAAATTACAATAACCTTATCAAAATAGGTGCAGCAGTAGAATGTATTCATGCATACTCATTAATTCACGATGATCTGCCTTGCATGGACAATGACACAATGAGAAGAGGAAAATTATCAACTCATAAAAAATTTGGCGAGTCAACTGCGATACTTGCAGGAAACTCTCTTCTTACTCTTGCATTTGAAATATTGAGTCACAAAAGCTTAAAAATAGAAAATAATTTAAAAATAAAATTAATTAATTTGATATCTGAATGTTCTGGACATTCAGGGATAGCAGGCGGTCAATATCTTGATTTAAATTTTGAACACAAAAAAATTCCATTAAATAAAATAATTCAAATGCAAATAAAAAAAACTGGTAAACTTTTTAGTTTTTGTTGTATGGCACCCATTATTATTAGTAAAAAAAAAAAATACTTAAAAAAATTTAATTTATTAGGCTCAGAAATTGGATTATTATTTCAAATAGCAGATGATTTAATTGATTTTTCTGGATCTACAAAAAATGTCGGAAAAAAAACAAAAAAAGATTTAAAAAAGGGTAAAGCCACTTTAATTGGTTTACTGGGATACAAAAATACTATTAAATATGCAGAAAAATTAAGATTAAATATATTTTACAAATTAAATATATTTGGAAATAGATCAAATGATTTAAAAAATACAATAAAATATATATTGGAAAGAAAAAATTGAAAAAAAATTATAAATTATTAGATAAAATTAATTTTCCTAAAGATATTAAAAATTTATCTCACAATGAATTAAAAATTTTATCTGATGAACTAAGAGAGGAATTAATTGATGTTGTATCTGAAACAGGTGGTCATTTAGGTGCAGGTCTTGGTGTTGTGGAATTAACTGTAGCTCTGCATTATATATTTAATACTCCAAATGATAAATTAATTTGGGATGTGGGACACCAAACATATCCACATAAAATATTAACCGGAAGAAAAGATAGAATAAGAAGTTTAAGAAAGGGTGGTGGTCTTTCAGGTTTTACTAAAAGATCTGAAAGTGAATATGATCCTTTTGGTGCAGCACATAGTTCAACTTCAATCTCCTCGGCTCTAGGAATTGCAATAGCAAATAAACTTTCTAATAAATCAGACAATGTAATTGCAGTAATAGGAGACGGTGCATTAAGCGCTGGAATGGCATATGAGGCAATGAATAATGCTGGTGCAAGTAAAACAAAAATGATTGTCATATTGAATGATAATGATATGTCAATAGCAAAACCTGTAGGAGCTCTTAGATCTTATTTAGCTAAAATTCTATCAGGAAAAATTTATTTTAGTTTAAGGGAGTCTATTAAATTAATCATTTCTGCTTTTTCAAAAAGATTTAGTAAAAAAGCAGGAAAAGCTGAAGACTTTTTAAGATCAGCAGTAACTGGTGGAACTTTATTTAATTCGATGGGTTTTTATTACATGGGTCCAATTGATGGTCATGATATTGAAGCATTACTATCTGTATTGAATAATGCGAAAGAAATTAATTATCAAGGCCCAATTATGATTCATTTAAAAACTCAAAAAGGAAAAGGATATAAATTTGCTGAAAATTCAAAGGACAAGTTTCATGGTGTTAGTAAATTTAATGTTCAAACTGGCATTCAAGAAAAAACTAAATCAAATATACCTGCTTACACAAAAGTATTTGCAAATACTTTAATCAAACATGCCGAAAAGGACAGTAAAATTATTGGAATTACCGCAGCAATGCCATCAGGAACAGGAATGGATTTATTTGGGGAAAAGTTTCCTTCAAGAATGTTCGATGTTGGTATAGCTGAACAGCATGCAGTTACATTTTCAGCTGGATTAGCAACAGAAGGCTACAAACCATTCGCAGCAATTTATTCCACTTTCTTACAAAGAGCATATGATCAAGTTGTTCATGATGTTGCTATTCAAAGTTTACCTGTAAGATTTGCAATAGATAGAGCTGGATTGGTCGGTGCGGACGGCCCAACACACGCAGGATCATTTGATATTACGTATTTGGCTACATTACCAAATTTTGTGGTTATGGCTGCTAGTGATGAGGCTGAATTAGTTAGAATGATTAATACTTCTGTTGATATAAATGATAGACCTTCCGCTTTTAGATACCCAAGAGGAAATGGAATTGGAATTAATTTACCATCTATAAATGAAAAAATTCAATTAGGAAAAGGCAGGATAATTAAAGAAGGAAAAAAAGTTGCAATTATAAATTTTGGAGCAAAATTAAAAGAATGTCTTATAGCGTATGAAAATTTACAAAAAAAAGGAATAAATTTGACAGTTATTGATGCTAGATTTGTGAAACCTTTGGATGAGAAATTATTTTGGCAAATAGCAACTGACCACGAAGCAATTATTACTATTGAAGAAGGTTCAATTGGAGGTTTTGGTTCGCATGTTGCGCAATTTTTAGCTGATAAAAAGTTGTTAGAAAATAATTTAAAGTTTAGATCTATTTTTTTACCAGATAAATTTATAGATCAAGATAAGCCAGATCTAATGTATAAGTTTGCAGGATTAGATGCTGCGAGCATAGAAAATAAAATTTTAGATATTTTAAATTCAAAGGTGGTTATTAAAAAAAGTAACTAAGATTTGCATTGAGCACTATTCATTAAATAGTGGTCTAAAATTACACAATGCATCATTGCTTCACCAATTGGAACTGCTCTTATTCCTACACAAGGATCATGTCTTCCTTTAACTGAAATAGAAGTATTTTTTCCAAACTTATCAATAGTTTTTCTTGATGTAAGAATTGATGAAGTTGGTTTTACTGCAAAAGAAACAATTATATTTTGTCCAGAAGATATTCCTCCAAGAATACCACCAGCATTATTTGATTTAAATTTTGTTTTTTTACCCATTTTAAATATTTCGTCAGAATTTTCTTCACCAGTTAATTGCGCAGAGTTCATTCCAGATCCAATATTTACCCCCTTTACAGCATTAATACTCATCATCGCTGATGCTAAATCCATATCTAATTTCGAATATATTGGCGCTCCTAATCCTGCGGGGATTCCATAAGCTCTTATTTCAATAATAGCTCCGCATGAGGACCCAGCTTTTCTAATGCTCAATAAATATTTTTCCCACAATTTTAATATTGTTTTATCTGGACAGAAAAATGGATTTTTTGAAATAAACTTTTCATCCCAATTTTTTAAATTACAACCAAGTATTCCTAATTGAGTAACTGCACCTGTAACTGCATATTTTTTTCCAATTTTATTTTCTAATACTTTTTTTGCAATTGCTCCTGCAGCTACTCTTGAAGCTGTTTCTCTAGCAGATTGCCTTCCACCTCCTCTATAATCTCTTATTCCATATTTTTTATAATATGTTAAATCCGCATGACCTGGTCTAAATTTATTTTTTATCGTTTCATAATCTCTAGATCTCATATCTTTATTGTAAATGATCATAGATATTGGTGTACCCGTAGTTTTTCCATCAAATATACCTGACAAAATATTTATTTTATCATCTTCTTTTCTTTGAGAAGTAAACTTGGATTGACCAGGCTTTCTTTTATTTAGTTCATTTTGAATATCTTTTTCGCTTATTTTTATATTAGGAGGGCATCCGTCAACTACACAGCCAATAGCTGGGCCATGGGATTCACCCCAAGTAGTAAAACGAAATATCTTTCCAAAAGTATTAAATGACATTAAATATATTATATAAGTTATTTTGTTGAAATTATGAATCAAAAAAATTCAATGGGCTTAAATAATTGCTTTAAGGATTTAGAAAATCCTATAGATCTATTTGGCGACTGGTTTAAAGAAGCCAAAAAGACAGAGATTAATGATCCTAATGCTTTTGCATTAGCAACTGCGGATAAAAATGGGATTCCTTCAGTCAGAATGGTTTTATTGAAAAATTACAATTATGATGGATTTGTTTTTTATACAAACCTTGAAAGCAAAAAAAGCAATGAATTAAAAATTAACGATAATGCATCTACCTGTTTTCACTGGAAAAGCTTATTAAGACAAATAAGGATTACAGGTAAAATTTCAAAAGTATCTGAACAAGAAGCAGATCAATATTATAATTCTAGAAGTTATGGTAGTAGAATTGGTGCGTGGGCTTCAAGACAAAGTAATGTTATTAATAATAGAAACGAATTATATAAATCTATTGAAGATTATAAAAAAAAATATCCAAATGAAAATAATGTACCCAGGCCAAGTTATTGGTCTGGATGGAATTTAAATCCATACGAAATTGAGTTTTGGTTAAATGGAGAAAATAGAATTCACGAAAGACTTAAATATACAAAAAAAGAAAACAATAAATGGGAAAAATCTTTATTAAGTCCTTAAAAATTTCTTTCCAATGTAAAAGAAGTTAAGTTTTGAAAAATTTCTTTTTCTTTAGATTCATTAAAAATACTTAATGAATTGGAAGCAAGATTTATAAAATGTTCTGCTTTAAGATAACAATCTGAAATAATATTATATTTTTTTATCATTGATAAAACTTCGATTAAATCACTTTCAGTTCTATTATTTTTTTCAAAAAAATCTCTTAGATTTTTTTTTTCATCTGATTTAGCTTTTTGATAAAGTAATATTATAGGTAAAGTAATCTTACCTTCATAAAAATCATTTCCAATTTTTTTTCCAAAAAATTTTATTTCAGAATTATAATCTAAAGTATCGTCAGCTATTTGAAATGTTAAGCCAAGATTTTTTCCATAAAATTCTAAGGCATCTTTAATTTTACTTTCTTTATCTGCTAATATAGAACCCACTTTTGTTGCTGCAGCAAATAGTGATGCAGTTTTTGCAGAAATAATTTTAAAATAAGTTTCTTCCAACATATCAATTTCACCTTTATGTTGTAATTGTAATACTTCTCCTTGAGAAATTTCTGCAGAAGTAAATGAAAGAAGTTGCAGGATTTCTAAATTTCCATCTTCAACCATCATTTCAAAACATCTACTTAACAAATAGTCACCTACTAGTATTGTAGATTGATTTCCCCAAATACTTTTAAGAGTTTTTTTTCCTCTTCTTATTTCTCCATTATCAATAACATCATCATGCATTAAAGTGGCCGCATGTATTAATTCAACACATGCTGCTAAATTAATATCTCGACTTCCTTTAGAATAGCCACATAGTTTAGCTGAACCTAAAGTTAGCAATGCTCTAAGTTTTTTACCACCTGTTCTAATGTGATATTTTGTCATTTTATCAACCAAATCAACTTTGCTTGATAGTCTTCTTTTAATTTTTTCTTCTACCAGTATTATCTTGTCTTCAACTGAATTTTTTAGATCTAAATATGAATTATTTATACGATTTTTTAGCTGAATGACTGTACCCATTACTTGAAAGTAATATAATTACCATAATATTATACTTATCAATTGACGCACCTTAAACTTCAACTATAAGTAGACTTTAATTTAAATCAAAAGTTTTATAAGCATTAATATGTTTTCATTTTTCAAAAAAAAAAAAATCATTCCACATATTAAACTTAGTGGAGTAATAGGAAATGTTGGTAAATTTAAGCAAGGTATAGATTTTGCGGGGCAAGAAGAAATAATAAAAAAAGCATTTTCAATAAAAAAAGCACCAGTAATTGCAATAACTATAAATTCTCCAGGCGGATCGCCAGTTCAATCACATCTTATTCACGATTTGATTAGATCACAGGCAAAAAGGAATAAAAAAAAAGTAATTGTTTTTGCAGAAGATGTGGCAGCTTCTGGTGGATATTTAATAGCATGTGCCGGTGACGAAATTTATGCAAATCAAAGCTCTATAATAGGTTCAATAGGAGTTATATATTCTTCTTTTGGTTTTAAAGATTTAATCCAAAAAATTGGAGTTCAAAGAAGAGTATATACTGCAGGAAAAAATAAAAGTACCTTAGATCCTTTTTTGGAAGAAAAACAGGAAGATATTGAAAGATTAAAAAATATTCAACTAGATTTACATAAGGATTTTATAGAAGTTGTTGAAAAAAGTAGATCTTCAAAATTAAAAAAAGACAGTGGAATAGAATTATTCTCTGGTGAGTTTTGGTCTGGAAGAAAAGCGCATGATTTAGGTTTAGTCGATGGAATTGGAAACGCAGAACAAATTTTAAAAGAAAGATTTGGAGATAAAGTAATTATTAAAAAATTTGAAAAATCAAAAGGTTGGTTATCTAAAAAATTATCATCCGAAAATAACGTAGAACAAATGCTTAGTATTTTAGAGGAAAGATCTATCTGGCAAAGATATGGTTTCTAAAAAAAAAAAAAATAAAAAACCTAAATTTCAAACATTTCAAGACACCATAATGAATCTTCAAAAATATTGGAGCAAACATGGCTGTACTATTCTTCAACCATATGATTTGGAAGTTGGAGCAGGCACATTTCATCCGGCAACAACATTAAGATCATTAGGACCAAAACCATGGAAGACAGCATATGTACAACCATCAAGAAGACCAACTGATGGAAGATATGGTGAAAATCCAAATAGACTTCAGCATTATTATCAATTTCAAGTATTAATAAAACCTTCACCAAAAAATATTAAAAAACTATATTTAAACAGCCTTTCTTCAATAGGGATAAAACACCAAGAGCATGATATTAGGTTTGTTGAAGATGATTGGGAAAGCCCAACCCTAGGAGCTGCTGGACTTGGATGGGAAGTTTGGTGTGATGGCATGGAAGTTACACAATTTACTTATTTTCAACAAATGGCGGGGATTGAATGCAATCCCATTTCAGTTGAGTTAACCTATGGTCTTGAAAGATTATGCATGTTTACTCAACAGAAAAAAAATGTTTTTGAATTAGTATGGAATAATGAGGGTGTTTTATACAATGATGTTTTTCATCAGGCAGAAAAAGAATTTTCAAAATATAATTTTGAAATAGCAAATACAGATAATTTATTTAAAATTTTTGACATGTTAGAATCAGAGTCTAAAAGTTTAACTATTAATAAATTATCTCTTCCTGCTTATGACCAATGTTTAAAAGCAAGTCATATTTTTAATATATTAGATGCAAGAGGCGTAATTAGTGTTGCTCAAAGAGCAGAATACATAGGTCGTATAAGAGATCTAGTGAAAGGTGTTGGAATAATCTGGCTTGAAAGCCAAAACTAAAATGTCTGAGTTTTTTTTAGAATTATTTAGTGAAGAAATTCCAGTAAATCTTCAAGTTTCTGCAAGAGAAAATTTACTTAAAGAATTTAAAATTTTTTTTGATAATGAAAATATTAATTATAAAAATGAATTTAAGGTATTTTCAACTCCCAACAGATTAGTAATTTTTTTTAAAAATATTAAAAAAGAAATATTACAGCCCTCAGAAGAAATTAGAGGTCCCAGTATAAATGCGCCAGAAAAAGCACTTGAAGGATTTATAAAATCTAATTTAATTGAAAAAAAAAATATATATAAAAAGAAAACTGAAAAAGGAGAATTTTATTTTTATAAAAAATCCTCAAAAAAGATTAAAACTGCTGATATTTTAATTCGTCAAATTCCTATAATACTTGGAAAATTAGTTTGGAAAAAATCAATGAAATGGGGTGATTATAATTTGTATTGGGGTCGACCATTAAAATCTATTTTAGCAATATTTGATGGCAAATCTTTAAATTTTAAATTTCATCATTTATCCAGTTCAAATAATACCTATATTGATAAAGATTTTGAAGAAAAAACGAAGTCTTTTAAAAATTTTAGTTCTTATATTTCATTTTTTAAAGAAAAAAAAATTATTATTGATAACGAATTGCGAAAAAATACAATTGAAAAAGAATTGATTAAATATTCCAAAAAAAAAAATTTAAAAATTAAAATTAATAAAAAATTATTAGATGAAGTTACCAATTTAGTTGAAAAGCCAAAAATTATTTTTTGTTCTTTTGATAAAAAATTTTTAAATATACCTCAAGAAATAATTATAATAACGATGCAACATCATCAAAAATATTTTCCAACTTTAGACAGCAAGGAAAATCTAACAAATAATTTTTTTATAGTATCTGATTCTTTAGATATAAAAGGTTTAATTAAATTAGGAAATGAGAGTGTAATTGAGGCACGATTAAGTGATGCAGAATTTTTTTGGAACAAAGATAAATCTCAAGGTTTAATAAAACAAGTTTCTAAACTTAAAAATATAAACTATTTTAAAGGACTAGGAACATATTATGACAAAGTTCAAAGAATAAAAAAATTAAGTGGATTAATTTCTGATGAGTTACTAATAAGTAAAGAAAAAATTGAGATTGCATCAACAATATGTAAAGTGGATTTACTTTCAGATATGGTTGGAGAATTTCCAGAACTGCAAGGAGTACTAGGTGGATATTTTGCTCAATCGCAAGGTTTTGATAAAGAAGTATGTTTAGCAGTTAGTGAACATTATCTTCCAATTGGAATTGATAGCAGAATACCAAAAAAATCTTATAGTATCGCTCTATCACTTAGTGACAAACTAGATTCTTTAGTAGGTTTTTTTGGAATTAACTTGAAACCAACAAGTTCTAAAGACCCATACGCACTAAGAAGATTAGCAATTGGACTAATCAAAATGATTTTGGAAAATAATATAAAATTAAAATTAAAAGATTTAATAAATTATTCTTGCCAATTATACAATGAACAATCTAAAAATTTTGAAATAAAAAATATTCAAAAGGAATTATCAGAATTTTTTAATGAAAGATTTAAAAATTATATGAAAGAAAAAGAAATAAGACAAGATATAATTGAAAGCTCAACTTATTCAATAAATTTAGATAAAATTTTAAAAACTTATAAAAAAGCAATTATACTGAATAGATTTATAAAAAAAGAAATAGGAACTGACATATTATCAATTTATAAAAGGTCTTTTAATATTTTACAAAGTGAATTAAAAAATAATGAATTAGAAATTACAGGATCTGTTGATGCAGGGCTATTTAAAAATGAATTTGAAAAAAAATTGTACAAAAAAATTCATGATATAAGAAAGGATTTAACAAGCGTTACAAAAGAAGATGATCATGTAAGTTCATTAGATACACTTGTATCAGCAAAAAATGAAGTTACTGATTTTTTTGACAATGTTATAGTTAACGATAATGATGAAATAATTAGAAAAAATAGACTAGAACTTTTACAGTTGTTATGTAAAACGTTCGATTATTATTTTAATTTTTCAAAAATAGAAAGCTTAAAGTGAAAAAACTAGTTTTTAATTTTAATTATAAAGATACAAAAAAAATAAAGATCCCAAAGAATATTCTTGGTGGAAAAGGAGCCAATCTTTCAGAAATGGGCAGATTAGGTTTTCCAGTACCTTCCGGTTTTACTATATCAACAGAAGCTTGTGACTTATTTTATAAAAATAAAAAAAAATTAGGTCCTAAAATATTTAAAGAAATAAAAAAAGAAATAAAAAATATAGAAAAAGACACTGGAAAAATATTTGGAGATTTAAAGAATCCACTTTTGCTATCTGTTAGGTCAGGTGCAAGAGTTTCAATGCCAGGAATGATGGATACAATTCTAAATTTAGGCTTAAATGACAAAACAGTTGAAGCCCTGTCAAAAAAAACCTCAAATTATAGATTTGCAAAAGATAGTTATAGAAGATTTATTCAAATGTATGCGAATGTTGTTTTAAATATTGAAAGCTATAATTTTGAAGAATTGATAGAGAATTATAAATTAACAAAAGGTGTTTTACTTGATACCGAACTTGATGCTTCTGATTGGGATGGTTTAATAAATGATTTTAAAAATTTAATAAAAGAAAAAACAAAAATAGAATTTCCTCAAGATGTAAATGAACAATTAATAGGAGCTATATCTGCTGTATTTTTATCTTGGGAAAGCAAAAGAGCAAAAGTTTATAGAAAATTAAACCAAATACCTTCAGACTGGGGCACTGCAGTAAATGTTCAATCAATGGTATTTGGTAACATGGGTGAAGATTGTGCGACAGGAGTTGTTTTTACAAGAAACCCTTCAAATGGAAAAAATGAAATATATGGAGAATACTTAATTAATGCACAAGGTGAAGATGTAGTAGCTGGAACAAGAACACCTCAATATATAACAAAAAAAGCAAGAAAAGAAACTGGCTCAAAAGAAAGCTCAATGGAAGAGTCGTTACCAAAAGTTTTTCAAAAACTTAAAAAATTATTAAAGACTCTCGAAAAGCATTATAAAGATATGCAGGATGTTGAGTTTACAGTAGAAAATAAAAAACTTTGGATTTTACAAACAAGATCAGGAAAGAGGACAGCCAAGTCAGCAGTAAAAATAGCATTTGATATGGTAAGGGAAAAATTAATCTCTAAAAAGGAAGCTGTATTAAGAATAGATCCAAATTCTTTAGATACACTTCTGCATCCAACTTTAGATGAAAAAAGTAAAATAATGGTTATCGCCAAAGGATTGCCAGCATCTCCTGGGGCCACAAGTGGTAAAGTAGTATTTTCTTCCGATGAAGCAGAAAGACTAAATGATATGATGCAAAATACGATTTTAGTTAGAGTAGAAACTTCACCAGAGGATATTAATGGAATGCATGCAGCAAAAGGTATACTTACTGCAAGAGGTGGAATGACGAGTCATGCAGCTGTTGTTGCAAGAGGAATGGGAAGACCATGTGTATCTGGATCTAGTGAAATTGAAATAGATTATAAAAATAAAATTTTCAAAGCAAACAATCATGAAGTAAAAGAAGGAGATATTATTACAATTGATGGATCAACTGGAAGAATAATTTTAGGAGAGGTTAAAACTTTAAAACCAGAAATATCTGCAGATTTTTCGAATGTTATGAGTTGGGCAGACAACTTCAGAAAGCTAAAAATTAGAACAAACTCTGAAACACCAATTGATAGTAAAATTGCGAGAGAATTTGGTGCGGAAGGAATAGGTCTATGCAGAACAGAACATATGTTTTTTGATGAAGAAAGAATTTTATCAGTTAGACAAATGATTTTATCAAAGTCAATAGATGATAGAGCTATAGCTTTAGAAAAGTTATTGCCCCATCAAAGAAATGATTTTATTGAAATATTTAAAATTATGAATGGCCTTCCTGTAACTGTAAGATTATTAGATCCTCCTTTACATGAATTTTTACCTAAAAATAATAATGAAATTAATGATATAGCAGAATCATTGAGCCTAAATATAAAAGAGATAGAGTCAAGAATTAACGAGTTACATGAACAAAATCCAATGTTAGGCCACAGAGGTTGTAGATTGGGAATTTCATTTCCAGAAATCTATGAGATGCAATGTAGAGCAATATTTGAAGCACTAGTTGAATGTAAGAATAAAAAGTATAAATCTATTTTGCCAGAAATAATGATCCCATTAGTCTCAACAGAAGCAGAAATAAAAATTATGAAAGAGTTGGTTATAAAAGTTGCTAAACAAGTCGAAAATGAAAAAAAGGTTAAGTTAAATTTTTTAGTAGGTACGATGATTGAACTTCCAAGAGCAGCATTAAAGGCAAAAGATATTGCTAAACATGCAGAATTTTTTAGTTTTGGAACAAATGATTTAACTCAAACTACATTTGGAATCAGCAGAGATGATAGTGGAAAATTTTTAAATGATTATATAGAAAATAAAATATTTGATATAGACCCATTTGTATCAATTGACGAAGGAGTAGGAGATTTAATTAAAATTGCAGTTATTAATGGAAAAAAACATAATAAGAAAATTAAATTAGGTATTTGTGGAGAACATGGTGGAGATCCAAAAAGTATTCATTTTTGCTCTAAAACTGGATTAGACTATGTGTCTTGTTCACCTTACAGAGTCCCAGTTGCAAGACTAGCTGCAGCACAAGCGCATCTAAAAAAATAAGATCATTTTTAGAGTTCTAGCTTAATATTTATTGCTGGAGCACTATGTGTTATAGCGCCAACTGAAATTCTATTAACTCCGGTCATTGCTATTTTTTTTACATTTTTTAAAGTAACCCCTCCAGAAGCTTCAGTTTCATAGAATTTTTTTGATATTTTGACAGCTTTAATTAAATTTTTAGGACTCATATTGTCAAATAATACTCTATCAAATCTTAGTCCAATAATTTTTTTTAATTGATTTAAATTATCCACTTCTATAGTAATTTTTTTTTTTTTTTTATTTTTAATAGCTTTTTTTATTATATTAACAAAATTTTCACTTGTTGCGATATGATTATCTTTAATTAAATATTCATCACTTAAATTAAATCTATGATTAGTTCCTCCACCAACTTTTACAGCATATTTTTGTATAACTCTTAAATTTGGTATAGTTTTTCTTGTACAGCAGATCTTACATTTTTTTCCAACCTTTTTAACAAATTTATTGGTTATTGTAGCTATTCCAGATATATGGGACAAAAAATTTAACACTACTCTTTCACCTATTAATATATTTTTAATATTTCCTTCAATTGTTGCAACAACGTCTCCCTTTTTTATGCTAGATCCTTCTTTTTTTTTTACTTTAAATTTTAGTTTTTTATCAATTAATTTAAAAGTTTGTTTTGCAAATTCCAATCCACCTATGACTCCATTTTGATTAGAGATTAATTTTAATTTTTTTTTTATATTATTTTTTAATAGACTCGACGTAATATCGCCTATAGGAAATAAATCTTCATTAAGAGCTAACTTACATGTGTTAACTATGAAATTTTTGCTTAGAATTATTTTTGACACAGATATTATCTGCCTATTTCAGCCATTCTTTCAACTGATTTTCTTGCTTTTTCTATTATTTCATCATCCATTATAATTTCATTAGTTTCATTTTCTAAACATTCTAAAATTTTTGGAAGTGTAATTTTTTTCATATGAGGGCATAAATTACATGGTCTTATAAATTGAACTTTGGGGTTATCTATTTGAACATTATCGCTCATTGAACACTCAGTAACCATCATTACTTTTTCAGGCTGATTATCTTTTACATATTTAATCATTCCACTTGTAGATCCTGTAAAATCACTAGCTTTTATAACTTCAGGAGGACATTCTGGGTGTGCTATTACTTTTATTCCCGGATTATTTTTTCTAATTTCATTAATTTCCTCATCATTGAACTGTTCATGAACTTCACATGTGCCTTTCCAAGAAATGATTTCCACATCTGTTTGTGATGCTACATATTTTGCCAAATAGTCATCAGGTAAAAATATAACTTTTTTTACACCTAAAGAATTTACAATTTTTACTGCATTAGCTGATGTGCAACAAACGTCTGTTTCAGCTTTTACATCTGCTGATGTATTTACATATGAAACAACAGGTACTCCTGGATATTTTTTTTTTAAATTTCTTACATCTTCGCCTGAAATAGATGCAGATAATGAACATCCAGCGGTCATATCTGGTAATAAAACTTTTTTATCTGGACTCATAAGCTTTGCTGTCTCAGCCATAAAATGCACACCACACATAACTATAATTTCAGCTTCAGTTTTAGACGCTTCTATTGCTAATGCCAGAGAGTCTGCGGAAAAATCAGAAATACCATGATAAATTTCAGGAGTTTGATAATTATGAGCAAGTATTACCGCTTTTTTTGCTTTTTTTAAATTATTGATTTTATATATATATGGTGCGTGAGTTGACCATTCAATCTCAGGAACAGCCTTTGATATTTTTTTGTAAATTGGATTTGTTGCTATTCTTATTTCAGAGGTAAATTCCATAATTTAAATGTATCAACTTGATAAGGTAATGTCATTTATTATTCTTATGCAATATAGTCACATATTTTGAATAAAATGAAATAGACATTATTTTTTTTTATTCTTTAATAATTTAATTTAATATTTTCTGATTTTATTCTACCAAAAAATATTGGAAATATGTCTTTTAAATGCCATTTCCATCTGGCTAATAACATATTATATGAATTTTTTTCAGTATGAAGAGCATATCTTTTTTGTTTTTTTTTTGCCAATATATTTGTAACTGCAGTAATATTTGATTTTCCTCCAAATACTATTATAGGTGTAGATGATAAAAGCAAAGTATCTATAATTGTTTCCTTTCCCCATAAATATCTATGATTTTTTCTGATATAGTATTTAAAATGATTATTATGACCTCCTAAAAAATTACATTTTGATCTTGGAGTGTTTCTAAAAATTAATTTTTCTTTAAAATTTTTTTTAAATAAATCTAAATAATTTTGATCTTCAGTTACAATAAAAAGTTTATCACATTTTTCTTTTTCAAAAATTTTTTTTGTAAATTTTAAAATATCTTGATGATTAGGAGGCAACATATGTCCTGTAACTATTTTTTGTGCACATCCTCTTATATGTAATCCCATTATTTTTTGATAATTAAATAATTTTTTTTTATTTAATTTATATTCTAATAAAATATTTTTTTTTATTTTAGTATACTTTTTGAATAAATTCACTCTATCCTTATTCATAGGTATTTTTTTAAGACGTTCATTTGTT
>CACLLR010000006.1 GCA_902607805.1 uncultured Pelagibacteraceae bacterium | reverse complement strand
AGGAAGTTGTTCTGGTTGTCCAAGTTCAACCATGACGTTAAAGCAAGGAGTTAAAAATCTTTTGTGCCATTACATTCCCGAAGTTAAAGAAGTCTCTGCAATTTAAAGATTTTTTAATATTTTTATGATAGATAAAAATAAAAAAATGAAATTATCAGAAATAAGAAAATACCTTTTGGCTAAAGGATTTAAAATTTCAAAATTAAATAAAAATACAAAGACAAAGGAACTAAAAAGCTTATATTTAACAACATTATTTAGTTTAATATTAATTAGTTTTTTTTTCATACTTCCTAAAGGTTACCAATTTTCATCGAAAATATTTTTAACTCCAGAAGAAATTCAAAATAAATCAAAATTAAATTTTGAAAATACAATTGCTAAAAAAAATAAAGAAAAAATAAAACCCAAAAACAAAGTTGATGAAGGTATAAATTTAAAAAATTTATTTGACGATATATTTGAATTAGAAAAATTACCAAGCAGCTCAGTTCGTTTAAGTGCATCAACTCTTGAGCAATTATTTAAAGATGAAAAATATAATTTATCCGATGTCAGAAAAAATAAAATTGTAAAACCAATAACAATTGGTCTTTTACCAAAAGAAATTAAAAAAATTGAAAGTACAAAGAAAAGAAAAGATTTATTTATAAAAATTGTTTTACCTTTAGTTTTAGAGGAAAATAATAGAATTAAATTAGATAGAAAAAGACTTTTTGTAATATTAAATAAAAATAATAATACTAAATCAGAAAAACAATGGCTTAAAAAAAAATTTAAACAATATGGTGTTTTAAATAATGATTTATCCACTTTAAAAATTAGAATGGACGAAATACCTGTTTCCTTAGCTATAGCTCAAGCTGCAAAAGAAACAGGCTGGGGAACTTCAAGGTTTGCATTAGAAGGAAATGCTTTATTTGGCCAGTGGACTTGGACAGGAGAAGGCATTAAGCCCGCAGGAGCAGACAGTGATACAACACACAAAGTAATGAAATTCAAAGTTTTGAAGGCATCAGTTAGAGCTTACCAAAGAAATTTAAATACTCACTCAAGTTATAAAAAATTTAGAAAAGAAAGAGCTATTCAAAGAGATAACGCAGAAGTTTTAAATAGTATAGAATTAGTTAAATATTTAAACAAATATGCAGAAACGGGAGAGGAATATACAAAGGTTTTAAAAAAAATTATTGAACAAAACTCTCTAAAAGATTTTGATGATGCAAAAATGTTGCCTACAAGCAAAAAATTAAAAAATTTAATTTAATTTAATTGTAAACTGCGTTCCAAGCCATCTCCAACCATTTTTATCTTTCATAGAACAATTTATTCTTCCTCTTCTTTCCAAAAACTTTCCACGAAATTTTATTTGCAAAATATTTTCTTTTAAATAAATTTTTGATTTATCCCATTTGCCATTTTCATTAGAAAAGCAATTTATATTTTCTAAATTTTTTTGTTCTTTAAAAAAAATAATATTCATATTAGGAGGATTTTGATCATTCAATAAAAATTTTTCTTCTGGTTGAATTAATTTATATTGAAGAGGAAGTAGTTTTATTAAAAAATTAAATCTATCTATGTCACCATATTTTTCATTTATAGGAAACCTTGGTAATTCAAACTCATCTTTATTTATATCAATTACACCAGAATGTTGGCCAAAAGCATATTTAAATTTTTTTGAAATATATTTTTTTTGTTCTAAATTATATTCCCCAAATGGATAAGAAAAAAAAATAGGATTATATCCAATTTTATTTTCGAAAATATTTATTGATTTATCTATATCTTTTTTAAATTCATTATAATTATAATTTACTAAGTATTCATGAGAATGAGAATGATTTCCAATAAATGCAAATTTTTCTTTTTCAACTTCTTTTATTTGTTTCCAAGTCATATATCCAAATTTTCCAACTGGCTCGGTCGATACAAATAAAATAAATGGAATTTTTTCTTTTTTTAAAAATGGCCAAGCTTTTTCGTAAAAAGAACTAAATGCATCATCTATTGTTATTAAAAATTTTTTATTTTTTTTTGTTTTTTTAAAATTTAAATCAAATTCATCTGGACTATAAAAATCAAAATTATTGTTTTTAATAATATTAATTTGTTTTTTGAAAACATCCATTTGTATATTAGTAGAAGGATATTTTGTCTCATCGAATCTATGATACATTAAACTTATAGATCCCATTTCACTTGGAAAATAATTGAAATTATTTTCATCTGCATTACTATTTGAAAAAAATAAAATTAGAATGAATAATTTAATAATTGATGCTGCAAATAATAAAATTTTATTTAAAATCATTTCTTTAGATAAATCATACACCAGTGACCATCCTAACAGTAGAGAAAATTTTGACAAATTATCATTATTACTTTTTAAGTTTTTAGAAGAAAATAATATCAAAATTAATGAAATTAATAATATTTTTGTAAATCAAGGTCCTGGAAAGTTTTCTGGAATAAGGTCATCTATAGCTACTGCTAAAGCTATTTGTATAACAAATAAATTAAATCTTTATGCTTTTAACTCAAATCAAATTAAAGATAATAATTATAATAAAATACTTGATTTATATAACAAAGGAGCGTTAATAAAGAATTTGATTAAACCACAATATTCGAGTTAAAATAAATCATGACTGAATCTATAGAACAAAAATGTATAGCTAAGGGCGTAAAGCTTACAGAGCAAAGAAAAATTATTGCAAGAGTTATGTCAGAGTCCAAAGAAACTTATGGAGAGTCAGATCACCCTGATGTTGATGAGCTTTATAACAGAGTATCAAAAATTGATCCTAGAATTAGTATTGCAACTGTTTATAGGACAGTAAAAATTTTTGAAGAAGCTGGAATTTTAACTAAACATGATTTTAAGGGAGGAAAAGCGAGATATGAAGAGTTGAGAGAAAGTCATCATGATCATCTCATAGATATTAAAACAGGAGAAATTATTGAGTTTGTTGATGAAGAAATTGAAAAACTTCAAATTAAAGTTGCAGAAAAATATGGTTATAAATTGGTTGATCACAAATTAGAACTCTATGGAGTTAAAAAAAAAACTTAGTTAATGTATAAAAAAATATTTATTAAAACATTTGGTTGTCAAATGAATGAATACGACACTAATCGTATTTATGATAGTGTTAAAAAAATTGGATATCAAAAGACTAATGATCAAAACAGTACAGATTGTTATGTATTAAATACATGTCACATAAGAGATAAAGCCAAAGAAAAAGTTTATGATGAGGTTGGAAGAGTTAAGAAATTATATAGAAATAAAAATAAACCTTTAATGATAGTTGCAGGCTGTGTAGCACAAGCTGAGAATCAGGAGATGTTAAAAAGAGAACCATTTATAGATGCAATAATTGGTCCGCAATCTTATCATAAATTTAATGATATTTTAAAAAACTATGTACCAAAAGAAAAGCAAGAAGAAACTCAATTCGATACAATAACAAAATTTGAATATTTTGATGAAATAAAAAATAAGAGTAATAAAGTTTCTGCATTTTTAACAATTCAAGAAGGTTGTGATAAGTTTTGTCACTTCTGCGTTGTTCCTTACACAAGAGGACCAGAATATTCTAGACCATTTGAACAAATTATAAAAGAGGCTGAAGAATTAATTAAAAATGGAGCTAAAGAAATTACTTTACTTGGTCAAAATGTAAATGCTTATTCATACAAAAAAAATTTAAAAGAATTTAGAATTTCAGATTTAATTCATCATTTGAATAAGCACAATGAACTAGAAAGAATTAGGTATACAACATCTCATCCTAAAGACATGACAGATGATTTAATAGAATGTTATTCTTCTTGCAAAAAGTTAATGCCTTTTGTTCATCTACCAATTCAAAGTGGCTCTGATAAAATTTTAAAATTAATGAATAGAAAACATACTGTAGAGGATTATTTAAATATTTATAATAAGTTAAAAAAAATTAATCAACAAATAGAATTTTCAAGTGATTTTATTATTGGATATCCTGGAGAAACAGAAAAAGAATTTAACGAAACTTTAGATTTATTAAAAAAAATTAAATTTATTAATTCATTTTCATTTATTTTTAGTCCTAGACCAGGAACCAAAGCGGCAAAGTTAGAAATGATTAACAAAGAGATAACAAAAGAAAGATTAATAATAATTCAAAAAAAATTATTTAATAATCAAATTGAATTAAATCAATCTATGAAAAATAGTTTAATAGAAGTTCTAGTAGAAAATAAACTGAAAAACCAAAATAAATATTTTGGTAGAAACAAGTATTTATCGTCAGTTATTTTCAATGGAGATGAAAAAAAAATTGGAAAATTAATTAAAGTTAAAATAGAAGAATGTAATCAAAATAGTTTATTTGGAAAAATTGAGAAAAACAACATGAGAGCTGCATAATTGAGCAATCCTATATATAAAAAAATAAATTCAGACTTAAAATATGTATATTCAGAAAATGATACACTCAGTATAATTTTTCAAAATAATGAAGTTTTACTTGGTGTTGTTGGAGAATTTAATAATAATTTAAAGGAATTAGAAAAAATTTCCGAAACTAAAATATATTCTAGAGGCAATTCAATATTAGTTAAAAGTAATCCAAAAAAAAATGAAATAGTAAAAAATGCAATTAAATTTCTATCAGATCAATTTAAAATTAATGGAACAATTGAAAAAAAAGATATAATTTCATCTGTGAATAAATTTATGATAGACGAAAAAAAAAATAATTTTGAAAAAAAAATCGATTATATAATTAAAACTCCAAAAAAATCTGTAATACCTAGATCAGAAAAACAAAAAAGTTATGTTAGAGCTTTAAAGGAAAATGAAATTGTAATATCAACTGGTCCAGCAGGAACTGGAAAAACATTTTTAGCAGTTGCTGTAGGATTGACAATGTTATTAGAAAAAAAAATTGAAAGAATAATTCTTTCAAGACCTGCTGTTGAAGCAGGAGAAAGATTAGGTTTTCTTCCTGGTGATATGAGAGAAAAAGTAGACCCTTACTTAAGACCACTTTATGACTCATTGTATGATTTATTAGACTTTGAAAAAATTCAAAAAAAAATAGAAGTTGGAGACATAGAAATTGCTCCGTTGGCTTTTATGAGAGGTAGAACATTAAAAAATTCTTTTGCTATTTTAGATGAAGCTCAAAATGCAACCGATACTCAAATTAAAATGTTTCTAACTAGAATTGGTGAAAATTCAAAAATTGTAGTGAATGGAGATCCTTCGCAAATTGATTTACCCAACAAAAGTTTATCAGGTTTAAATAGGTCTAAGAAATTATTAGGACATTTAAAAGAGATTTCTGTTGTAGATTTTGATCATACAGATGTAGTAAGACATCCTTTGGTTTCAAAAATAGTTAAAGCTTATTCAGATCAAAAAACTGAGTAATGATTAAAGTAAATGTAATTTTAGATCATTCTAAATGGAAAAATAAAATTAAAAACCCAAGCAATTATTTAAAAAAAAAACTTAGAAAATTATCTAGACTTAAATATTTTCAAAAAAAAAAACAAGAATTTTCTATTTTATTAACAAATAATAAAAAAATGAAAAATTTAAATTTTAAGTTTAGAAAAAAAAATAAGCCTACCGATGTATTATCATTCCCTTCAAATAACAATATATATATTGGTGACATAGCAATTAGTTATGAAATAATTAATAAAAGATCAAAATTATCAAATTTTTTCATTGAGTTTGATAAAATGTGGATACATGGATATTTTCATTTAATTGGATATGATCATAAAAAAATCAAAGATTTTAAAAAAATGAATAAAAAAGAAAATTTAATTTTAAATTATTTCCATAAATAAATTGACTTTGTTATTAAAACATAAAATATTAATTTATATAATACCCTTTATACTAGGTTTTATAAGCTCTTTTAGTCTTCCCCCATATAGTTTTTTTTTTATAAATTTTATAACTTTTCCATCATTGCTAATTTTTTATATTTCAAATTATAAAAAAGGAAAATGGATATCTTTTAAAATTGGTTGGCTTTTTGGATTTGGTTATTTTATTTCTAATTTATATTGGATAACAAATTCATTAACTTTTGAAGAAAATTTTAAACCTTTGATTCCAATTGCTTTAATTTTAATTCCTTTATTTTTAGGAATTTTTTATGGTATTTCTACATTTGCTTGTTCTTTTTTTTCTTTAAGTAAAAAATTTTCTTCAATATTAATTTTTTCAATTTTTTTTTCATCAATCGAATTTGTTAGAAGTTTTATATTAGGTGGATTTCCTTGGAACCTTATTGCCTTTGCATGGACAGATTATTTGAATTTTTTACAAATTATTTCAATTATTGGTACATATTCATTTAACTTATTAAGTGTAACTTTTTTTTTAATACCTGCTGTTATTTTATTTAATTACAAAAAAATAGAAAAATTATTTTTTTTAGCTTTTACCATAATAATATTGATAACAAATTTTTTTTACGGATCACAAGTTATTAAAAATAATGATAAAGTAAATGAAATAAATTTGGATTTTTCAATTAAAATTATATCTCCAAAAATTGATATAAATAGATTTTTCGAATATGAAAATTCTGATTCAATTATTTTAGAACTTATTAAATTAAGTGAACCAAATAATTTAAAAAAAAGTATTTTTATTTTTCCAGAAGGTGCACTTTCTAATATTTATTTAGAAGATTTAAAAAACTATAGCTATATATTTTCTGAATATTATTCTGATCAACATAAAATTATTATTGGAATTAATAGTATTGAGAATAAAAAAATATTTAATTCATTGGTAGTATTAGATAATAATTTAAATATTTTAGAAAAATATAATAAAAATAAATTAGTTCCATTTGGTGAATTTTTACCTTTTGAAAATTTTTTTAGTAAATTTGGTTTAAAAAAGATTACTCAAGGATATAATTCTTTTTCAAGCGGCAATAAGAGAGATATAATCAATATTAATAATATTAATTTTATTCCACTAATTTGTTACGAAATAATTTATTCAGGAAAAATTAGTAAAACTGACGATGATTTTGATTTTATATTAAATATATCTGAAGATGGCTGGTTTGGAGATTCTGTAGGACCCTATCAACATTTCTCACACTCAATATTTAGATCTATTGAAGAAGGAAAAAATTTGATTCGGTCAGGTAATAATGGAATTTCAGCATTTATTAATACAAGAGGGCAAATAATAAACCAAATTAAATCAACTGAGAGGGGATTTATTGAGGTAAAAAGTTTTAAGAAAAGAAAAAAAACTCTTTTTAGTTCTTTTGGTAATAAGATCTTCTTTTATTTTTTATTATTTTATACTAGTTTGTTTTTTTTTTTAAAAAATAGGGAGAATAAATGAAGAAGAATTTTTTGTTTACTAGTGAATCAGTTTCGGAAGGTCATCCAGACAAAGTATGTGACAGAATATCAGATATGGTAGTGGACTCATATTTAGGTGCAGAACCTCAATCAAGAGTAGCTTGCGAAACTTTAACAACAACAAACAAAGTTGTTTTAGCTGGAGAAGTAAGGGGACCAGAGATTAAAAAAGATGATTTAATTCAAAAAGTAAGAGAATGTATTAAAGACATCGGATACGATCAAGAAGGATTTACATGGAAAGAAGCCACAAAGATAGAAAGCCATCTTCATTCTCAATCTACTGATATAGCTATGGGCGTAGACTCATCTGGAAATAAAGATGAAGGAGCTGGAGATCAAGGAATAATGTTTGGTTATGCATGCAATGAAACAGATGTACTAATGCCAGCACCTATACATTATTCTCATAAAATTTTAAGATTAATGGCAGAAGATAGAAAATCAGGAAAATTAAAAAATATTGAACCTGACTCTAAAAGCCAAATTACCATTCAGTATAAAGATGGAAAACCAGATAATGTAAAATCTGTTGTAATATCAACTCAACATTCTGCAGATGTAAATCAATCTCAAGTAAGAGAACTAGTTAAACCTTATATAGAAAGATCTATTCCAAAAGATCTTTTAAACGGATTGGACGAAAGTGAAATTTATGTAAATCCAACAGGCAATTTTGTTATTGGTGGACCGGACGGCGATAGTGGATTAACAGGAAGAAAAATTATTGTAGATACATATGGAGGCGCAGCTCCACATGGAGGAGGAGCCTTTTCAGGAAAAGATCCAACCAAGGTTGATAGATCAGCAGCATATGCATCAAGATATTTGGCAAAAAATGTGGTTGCTTCAAAAATTGCCGATAAATGTTTAATACAGCTGGCTTATGCAATTGGTGTTTCAAAACCGTTGTCAATTTATGTTGATCTTTTTGACAATGATGAAGAAAAAAATAGACATGTAGAAAAATTAATTAATGAAAACTTTGATTTGAGCCCAAGAGGAATTAGAGAGATGCTGGGCTTAAATAAGCCAATATACGAAAAAACAGCAGCTTATGGACATTTTGGAAGAGATCCCGAGGCAATAGGTGCATTTTCTTGGGAAAAAACTGATAAAGTTGATATTTTCAACAAGTAATTAAAGTTGAAAATATAAAAAAAATACATATATTCAGAATACATTGTTGAAATTTCAAAATGGGCCTCGGCCCATTTTTTTTTGGAGAAAAGAAAATGTTAAATAGAAGAGCTGATAAATTAGAACTATTAAGAATTGCTGAAGCAGTAGCTTTAGAAAAATCTATTGATAAAGAATTAATAATTGACTCAATGGAAAATGGAATAGCAAAAGCTGCAAAATCAAAATTTGGATCAGAAAATGAAATTAAAGTTGAAATTAATAGAGATAATGGAGATATAGGAATTTTTAGAAAACTTGTAATAGTTGAAAAGCCTGAAAATATCAACTTAGAAATAAGTTTAGATCAAGCTATTTTGTTAAGTAATGAAAATAAAGAAAAAAAAATTGGAGACGAAGTTTTAGAACCTTTGCCATCTTTTGACTTTGGAAGAATTGCTGCTCAAACTGCAAAACAAGTAATTACTTTTAATGTTAGGGAAGCTGAAAGAGAAAGACAATATAATGATTTTAAAGATAAAAAAGATACAATTCTAAGTGGCATCGTTAAAAGACTTGAATTTGGAAATGTGATTGTAGACTTAGGTAGAACTGAAGCGATAATACAAAAAAATGAAATGATACCTAGAGAAAACGTAAAAGCAGGGGACAGAGTAAAAGCTTATTGTCTTGACGTAAGAAGAGAACCAAGGGGACAACAAATATTTCTTTCTAGAGCTCATCCCAAATTTATGGAAAAATTATTTATTCAAGAAGTTCCAGAAATATATGATGGTCTAATAGAAATTAAATCATCAGCAAGAGATCCAGGAAGTAGAGCAAAAATTTCTGTTAAAGCAATAGATACATCTTTAGATCCAGTGGGAGCTTGCGTAGGTATGAGAGGTAGTAGAGTTCAAGCAGTAGTAAATGAATTACAAGGAGAAAAAATTGATATTGTAAACTGGTCAGAAGATCCAGCTATAGTTGTTGCAAATGCACTTTCCCCAGCTGAAGTTCAAAGAGTTAACGTTGATAATGAAGCAAAAAAACTTGATGTAATTTTAACAGAAGAAAATTTGAGTAAAGCAATTGGAAGAAGAGGTCAAAACGTAAGATTAGCTACAAAATTATTAAATTTTGAAATTAATATTATGACTGAGCAAGAAGACTCAGAAAGAAGGCAAATTGAATTTAAAGAAAAAACTGATAATTTTGTAAAAAATTTGGAATTAGATGAGACACTCGGACAATTATTAGTTGCTGAAGGTTTTTCTTCTATAGATGATATAAAAGATAGCGATATAGAAGCTTTAACCAAAATTGAAGGTATTGAAGAAGATACAGCTAAAGAATTAATAGAGAGAGCACAAGAATTTCACAAAAAAGACCAAGAAGAAATTGCAAAAAAAATTAAAGATTTAGGATTAGAAAATGATCTGATTAATCATCCTGGCTTAACCCCAGGTATGCTAGTTACTCTTGGAGAGCAGAAGATATTAAGTTTGAATGATTTTGCTGATTTAGCTTCAGATGAATTAACAGGAGGTTATGATCAAATTAAAGGAGAAAGAGTAAAAATAAAAGGATATTTGGAAGATTTTGCTTTGTCCAAAAAAGAAGCTGATGATTTGATTATGTCTGCTAGAGATAAAGCTTATAAAGATTGAAAGATGATATATGGAAAAGAAAAAATTAAAATTATCAATATCGGGAACATCAAAGAAAACAATAAATAGTATTGAGCAAGCAAAAACACAATCAAAAAATGCTGTTTTAATTGAAAAAAAATCTGGAAAATATTTAGGTAAATCTGTTTATACAAAACCCTATAAACAAAATGATAGAAATAAAAATAAACAATCTTTTTCTCCAAGGAAACCTATATTTTCAAAACCATTATCCATATCTTCTGATTTTGAAAAAAGAAAATTAGCGGAGCAAAGAGCAACCAGAAGACTGAAAGGTGAAGAGTTTCATAAAGAAACAAAAGGAAAAGTTGGATTTAAGAAGAGAGATTTAAAATTAACTGTATCAAGAGCCCTTAGCGAAGAAGATGGAGTAGGTAGAGCAAGAAGTTTAGCTTCATTGAGAAGAGCAAAACAAAAAGAAAATAGAGAATTAAAGAAAGAAGAAAATAAAGACTCGTTAAAGCCAATTAGAAGAGAAATTAATATACCTGAAGTTATAACAATACGTGAATTAGCAAATAGAATGGCAGAACAATCAAGCAATATAATCAAACATCTTCTTGGAATGGGTGTTACAGCAACAATAAATCATACAATTGATGCTGATACTGCAGAATATTTAGTAAAAGAATTTGGGCATTTTCCAATTAAAGAAGAAAAAACAGAAGAAATTATAAAAAAAATTAAAGAAGTTAAGACTGAAAATCTTAAAAGTAGACCACCGATAGTAACAGTTATGGGACATGTTGATCATGGAAAAACATCTGTTTTAGATGTCTTGAGAGAGGCAGATGTAGTTGCTGGAGAATTTGGTGGAATAACACAGCATATAGGTGCATATCAAATAACATCCAAATCAAATAAAATTACTTTTATTGATACTCCAGGCCATGCTGCTTTTACCGAAATGAGAGCTAGAGGTTCTAAACTTACTGATATAGTAATTTTAGTAGTTGCAGCTGACGATGGAGTTAAACAGCAGACTATTGAGTCTATAAAGCACGCAAAAGCAGCTAAAGTTCCTATTGTTGTTGCAATTAACAAATGTGATTTGCCAGAGTCTGATCCACAAAAAATTAGAAATCAATTACTTGAACATGAATTAATATCTGAAGAAATGTCAGGAGATACTTTAATGGTAGAAATATCAACTAAAACAAAAAAAAATTTAGATAAATTAATTGAAGCAGTATTGTTACAAGCAGAATTATTAGATTTAAAAACAGATTTTGAAACTTATGCAAAAGGAGTAGTTTTAGAATCAAAAATAGATGTTGGAAGAGGACCAATCGCAAATATAATTATAACGGCTGGTACTTTAAAAAAAGGTGATTATTTTGTTAGTGGATTAAAATGGGGAAAAATTAGGGCAATTATAAATGATTTAGGAAAAAATGTAGAAAAAGCAGAGCCAGCAACTCCAATTGAAATTTTAGGTATAAATGGTCCAGCTAAAGCAGGAGATGATTTTATTGTATTTTCCACTGAAAAAGAAGCAAAAGAAATATCAGATAGTAGAGTTCAAGAATCAAAAGAAGGGAAGAATCCTCTTACTTTAGTAACACAGGACTCTGCATTTAAAGATAAAATTTCAGAAGAACTTAATATAATTATTAAGTCAGATGTTCATGGATCATCAGAAGCAATTAAAAGCGCAATATCCCAAATAAAACATGATGAAGTTAAGCCAAAAATTATTTTGTCTGATATTGGAATGATTACTGAAACAGACGTTTCATTGGCTAAAGCTTCAAAAGCAATTTTAATTGCCTTTAATGTTAAACCAACAAAAGAGGCAAAAAGTGCATCAGAAAAAGAAAAAGTTATAATAGCTAATTTCAATATTATATATGAAGTATTAGATTTTATAAAAAGCAAAATGTCTGGGTTGTTAACACCTGAAGTTGAAGAAAAAATTATAGGTTCAGCAGAAATATTGGAAATATTTAAAGTTTCAAAAGTTGGAAAAGTTGCAGGTTCAAAAGTAATTGAAGGAGAAATATCCCAAGAATCAAATGCAAGAGTTATTAGAGATGGCGCTATAATATTTAATGGAAAAATAGGATCAATTTTTAGAGAAAAAAATCAAACTAAAAAAGTAGAAGCAGGACTTGAGTGTGGAATAACGTTAAAGGATTTTAATGATTTTCAAAAAAAAGATATTATAGAAGTATACAATTCAAAAACTACAGAAAGAAGAGTTTAATGACAAAATTAGGTAAACCAATTACTCAGAGACAATTAAGAGTAGGAGAAATGATAAAACAAGCATTAAGTATGATATTCATACGAGGAGAGGCAAAAATTTCTGAAATAAATACAAAAGAAATAACTGTAACAGAGGTTAGAATGAGTCCAGATCTTAAGACAGCAAAAGCTTTTGTGCTTCCTTTGGGAGGTAAAAATTCTCAAGAAATTATTGAAAAATTAAAAGAATTTTCATTCATAATCAGAAAAGTATTATCAAAAAAAATAACAATGAAATTTTTACCAAAAATTTTATTCGTTAAAGATGAGTCTTTTGACTATGCTGAAAAAATTGAAAACTTAATAAAACAAACAAATAAATAATAAGGAAAAAAATGAAAAAAAAAGTAAAAGATCTAGCCTTACACGAGAAAGACACGGGATCTTCAGAAGTACAAGTGGCGCACTTAACAGATAAAATAGAAAATTTGTCTCAACATATAAAAAAATTTAAGAAAGATAAACATTCATCTGTTGGTTTGTTAAAAGCGGTAAATAAAAGAAAAAAATTACTAGATTATTTGAAAAAAAATAAAATTGATTCTTATAAAGAAGTAATATCAAAATTAAATTTAAGGAAGTAAATGTTTAAAATATTTAAAAAAGAAGTTGAAGTAGATGGAAAAAAAATAAGTTTAGAAACTGGAAAAATTGCTAGACAAGCTGATGGTGCCATAATTGCTAAATGTGGTGAAACTGTTGTAATGGCAACTGTTGTTGGAGCAAAAAAAGTTAATCCTGAGGTAGATTATTTTCCTTTATCAGTGAATTACCAAGAAAAATATTACGCCGCTGGAAAAATTCCAGGTGGATATTTTAAAAGAGAAGCAAGACCAACTGAGAGCGAAACACTTATCTCAAGACTAATTGATAGACCTATAAGACCTTTATTTCCAGATGAATTTAGAAATGAAGTTCAGTTGTTACCGACTGTAATTTCATACGACAAAGAAAATGAAGCAGATATTTTATCAATTATTGCCTCTTCAGCTGCTTTAGCTATATCAGGAATGCCATTTATGGGTCCAGTAGGAGCATCTAGAGTAGGTTTTATTGATGGAAAGTATGTTCTTAATCCTTCAAAAAAAGATTTAGAAAAATCAAAATTAGATCTTGTTGTGGCAGGTACGAAAGATGCAGTTTTAATGGTTGAATCTGAAACAAGCGGATTAACCGAAGAAGAAATGTTAAATGCAGTTAAATTTGGCCATGAAGGTTTTGTTCCAGTAATTGATATGATTGAAGAACTTGCTGCAGAATGTAAAAAACCTGACTGGGTTGTAGAAAAAAAAGATCTTTCAGAAGTTAAGAAAAAAATTGAAGATGAATTTACAGAAGAATTAAAAAAAGCATTTTCAATCAGAGATAAACAAGAAAGATCAAACTTGATTTCTGAAATAACAGACAAAGCTAAAAAACTATTTGAAGAAAATGAAAATTTTACAGATTTAGATGTTAACTCTGAGCTTAAAAATTTAGAAAAAAGAATAGTACGAACAGATATTTTAAAAAATAAAAATAGAATTGATGGAAGAGGACTATCAGATGTAAGACCAATTATGTGTGAAGTTGGAATTTTGCCAAGAACTCATGGTTCTGCATTATTTACAAGAGGCGAAACTCAAGCAATTGTAACAACTACATTAGGAACCTCTGATGATGAGCAGAGAATTGAAAGTCTAGAAGGTCTTCAAAGACAAAGGTTTATGCTTCATTATAATTTTCCTCCATTTTCAGTTGGTGAAACTGGAAGAATTGGAACTGGAAGAAGAGAAATTGGACATGGAAAACTTGCATGGAGAGCGATTAACTCATCTTTACCTTCAAAAGAAAGTTTCCCTTACACATTTAGAATAGTTTCAGAAATAACAGAGTCAAATGGATCATCTTCTATGGCAACAGTTTGTGGAACCTCTTTAGCTCTTATGGATGCTGGTGTTCCTATAAAAGAACCAGTTGCTGGTATTGCTATGGGATTGATTAAAGAAGGTGATGACTTTAGTGTGCTATCAGACATTCTTGGAGATGAGGATCATCTAGGTGATATGGATTTTAAAGTTGCTGGAACAAAAGATGGAATTACATCTCTTCAAATGGATATAAAGATTACTGGAATTACATTTGAAATAATGGAGCAAGCTCTAAAACAAGCTAAGGATGGGAGAATTCACATCTTAGGTGAAATGAATAAAGCTTTAGATAAATCAAGAGATGGCGTTGGTAAACACACTCCGAAAATGGAAAAAATAACTGTAGATAAAAAAGATATTGCTACGGTTATTGGAAAAGGTGGAGCAACAATAAGAGAAATAGTTGAAAAATCAGGCGCTAAAGTAGATGTTAATGATGAAGGAGTTGTAACAGTTGCAGCACCAGATGAAGAATCTAGAAATATTGCACTTCAATTTATCAAAGATCTTACTGCTAAAGCTGAATTAAATAAAATTTATAAGGGAAAAGTTATGAAAATTATGGAATTTGGAGCATTTGTTAACTTTCTTGGAAAACAAGATGGTCTAGTTCATATTTCTGAACTTGCAGATAAAAGAGTTGCTAAGGTAACTGATGTTGTCAAAGAAGGTGATGAAGTTAAGGTTAAAGTTATTGGCTTTGATAGAGGTAAAGTAAAGCTTTCTATCAAACAGGCAGTAGTTTAGTTTAAAATATTATGCAAAATCAAGAAATAATTCAAATAATTGAAAATCTAAAAGGTAGAAGAAATTATGAGGAGAAAAAAGCATCAAAGCTTGGTTTCTCTTCACTCTATGCTTACTTTGAAGATAAAATTTTAAAAGAAAAAAAAGCTAATGAAGAGAGCAAAAAAGAATTAGAAGAATTAAAAACTGATAGCAAATTAAAAAACAAACAAAGAAAAAGTTGTAGCTGTTGCTGATTACTTAATTTTATATTTAATTTTACTAATTAGAAAGATAGCTATTGCGCTTAAGACTGCAAATACTTCTAGTGCATGTCCTGAATTCCCCAAAAGCAATTGAACAAAATAAAATATAATACAAACTACAAACCAAACCAATATTAACTTTATTTATTCTTTTTTTTTTCTCTTTTTAGTTTTCTCTTTTCTTTAAAGGAAAGTTTTGCTTTTTTCATAACACTTGCATCTTTAAAAGATTTACCACTGTATCTTTTAGACATAAAATTAAGTTATATTTTTTGGATCAGGCATTCCTACTTTATTGTAACCAGCATCTACATAATGAATTTCACCTGTAACACCACCTGCAAGATCGCTTAATAAATATAAAGCAGAGTTTCCAACATCATGAATGTCTACATTTCTCTTTAAGAAAGAATGATCCTCGTTCCATTTATAAAGAAATTTTGCATCTCCAATTGCAGATGCGGCTAAAGTTTTAATTGGACCAGCACTTATTGCATTAACTCTAATTCCTTTTGACCCTAAATCTCTAGCCAGATATTTAACACTTGCCTCAAGTGCAGATTTACAAACTCCCATCACATTGTAATTTGGAATAGCTTTGTTAGACTCGTAGGTTAATGTAAGCATACTTCCTCCTTTATTCATTACTTTGGAAGCTTCTTTTGCAACTTCAGTAAATGAAAAGCATGAAATTAGCATACTTCTTAAAAAATTTTCCCTAGTAGTATTTAAATATTCACCTGATAATTCTGATTTGTCTGAAAAGGCGACTGCATGAACAACAAAATCAATTTGACCCCATTTTGATTTTATGTCTTCAAAAAGTTTTATTACTTCATCTTTTTTTTCAACATCACAACTAAATGTTACATTTGAATTTAATTTTTCTGCTAAAGGAATAACTCTTTTTTTTAAAGCATCTCCAAGATAAGTAAAAGCTAGTTCAGCTCCAGCTTCTGCAAGTTTTTGTGAAATACCCCATGCGATAGATCTTTCATTAGCAACACCCATGATTAATCCTTTTTTACCCTTCATTAAGCTCATAAATTAAACCTTTTCAAAAACTAAAGTTGCATTAGTTCCACCAAATCCAAAACTATTAGACATTACAGAATTTACAGCAACATCTTTTTCAACTTTTGTAACTATTGGATATTTTTTTGCTTCATCATCCATATCTGTTATATTTATAGAAGCTGATATAAAGTTATTTTTCATCATTATTAAACTATATACCGCCTCATGCACTGAAGTAGCTCCTAAAGAATGTCCAGATAATGATTTAGTTGAACTTATTTTTGGAATGTAATCATTAAAAACTTCTCCTAGTGCTTTTAATTCAGTAATATCTCCTACTGGTGTAGATGTTCCATGAGTATTTATATAATCAATTTTATTTTTACTTGATTTTAGTGCCATTTGCATACATCTTGTTGCTCCTTCTCCTGAGGGTGCAACCATATCATAACCATCAGAAGTTGCTCCATATCCAGTAAGTTCTGCATAAATTTTTGCACCTCTCGCTTTAGCATGTTCATATTCTTCAAGAACTAAAACTCCTCCTCCACCAGATATAACAAAACCATCTCTAGTTTTGTCATAAGGTCTTGATGCTGTTTCAGGTTTATCATTATATTTAGAAGACAGAGCTGTCATAGAATCAAACATAGCCGTCATAGCAAAATGTACTTCATCACTTCCTCCAGCAAATACAATATTTTGTTTTCCTAATAAAATTAACTCCATTGCATTCCCTATGCAATGTCCACTTGTTGCACAAGCTGAACTTATTGTATAATTTACACCTTTTATTTTAAATGGTACTGCTAAAGTTGCTGATGCTGTACTTGCCATTGTTCTTGGAACTATAAATGGTCCCATTTTTTTTGGATTTTTTTCTCTTGTTTTGTCCGCAGCAAGAATAACATTTTCAATCGATGGACCTCCTGAGCCCATTACCATTCCTGTAGAAATATTGCTAACTTCTTTTTCTTCAAGACCTGAATCTTTTACCGCTTCTTTCATTGCAACATAATTATATGCAGAACCTTTACCCATAAATCTGATTATTTTTCTATCTACATAATCATCTAAAGAAATCTTTGGTAAACCATGAACGTGACTCTTTAGATTATATTCTTTATATTCTTCTGAAAAAGTTATTCCAGATTTTGAATTGATTAAAGAATCCAAGACTTCTTCTTGATTATTTCCTAAACAAGAAACTATACCAATACCGGTAACAACTACTCTTTTCATTTATTTAAATAATCCTACTTTTAAATTTTCAGCTGAATAAATTTTTTTACCATCCGCTTTTAATATTCCATTAGCCAACCCAACAGCAGTTCCTTCTTTAATTAGAACTCTTTTCATTTCAATTTCATAAGATGCAATTTTTATACTTTTCAAAACTTCTCCAGTAAATTTTACAGAACCTACTCCTAAAGCTCTACCTCTACCTGGATTTCCTAGCCAACCTAGAAAAAAACCAACTAATTGCCACATGGCATCTAAACCTAGACAACCTGGCATTACTGGATCTTCCTTAAAATGACAATCAAAAAACCAAAGTTCATCTTTTATATCCAATTCTGCTTTTAATAATCCTTTTTTTAAAGTTCCTTTGTTTTCGCTAATTTCAGTGATTCTGTCAAACATCAGCATCGGAGGTAATGGTAGCTTAGCGTTTCCAGGCCCAAAAAGTCCTCCATTAGCACATTTAATAAGATCTTTATAATTATATGATGATTTTTTCTCCATAAATTTATAACCAAAATACTTTATTTGTAATAATTATAATATATAAATTCTCTATAATTGTTATAAATTAGGCAAAAAAATGAACAATAACGATAGTTTTATACAAAAATTAAGATCTTCAGGATTAAAAGCTACTGCTCAAAGAATTGAAATTTGCAAAGTATTATTTAATAGAGATAAAACTTTTCACTTTACTATTTATGATTTATCTAAATTTTTAAACAAAAAAATTTCCCTTGCTACAATTTACAATACTGTTAATGCCTTTAAAAAAAAGGGATATTTAAAAGAAATTTCAATAAATAGTGATAAAAGTTATTACGATACAAATGTCTCAAATCATCATCATTTTTTCAATGAAAGTACCAATGAGCTGATTGACCTACATAATAAAGATGTTGAAAAAGTAAAAATTAAAAAAAATATTCCAGGGAAAAAAATTAAATCTATAGAAGTTCTAGTTAAAATCGAAAATAGTAACTAATCTCAAATAATAGAAAAAAATTAAATTAAATTAAATTAAAATTATAATAGGAAGATTCTGTTATATTGACACTTATTTAGAATCATTATAAATTAAAAGCATATGAGTAATGAAATAATAAAAGAGCAATCAAAATGTCCATTTACTGGAGCTGGCACACCTTCTAAGCATCCTACTGGACAAGGAACTTCAAATAGAGATTGGTGGCCAAATAGTTTAAACCTTAAAATTTTAAGTCAACATTCAAATTTAGTTAATCCAATGGATAAAAAATTTAATTACGCTAAAGAATTTAAAAAACTTAATTTTAATGCATTAAAAAAAGATTTACTTAAATTAATGACAGACTCTCAAGATTGGTGGCCTGCAGATTATGGACACTATGGACCACTATTTATAAGATTGTCATGGCATGCTGCGGGAACTTATAGAACTGGAGATGGGCGAGGTGGCGCAGGAACTGGAAATCAACGTTTTGCTCCATTAAACAGTTGGCCAGACAATGTTAATTTAGATAAAGCAAGATTACTGCTTTGGCCAATCAAGAAAAAATACGGTGATAAAATTTCTTGGGCTGACTTATTTATTTTAATTGGAAATGTTGCACTAGAATCGATGGGATTTAAAACTTTTGGCTTTGGTGGTGGAAGAGAGGATATTTGGGAACCCGAAGAAGATATTTACTGGGGTTCTGAAAAAGAATGGCTAGGAGTAAATCGTTATAGTGGAAAAAGAGAACTTGAAAATCCACTAGGAGCATCACATATGGGATTAATTTATGTAAATCCTCAGGGACCTGATGCAAATCCAGATCCTCTTTTAGCTGCTCACGATATCCGTGAAACCTTTGGACGTATGGCTATGAATGATTATGAAACAGTTGCTCTTGTGGCTGGTGGACATACATTTGGAAAATCTCATGGTGCTGCTCCTGAGTCTCATAAAGGTCCAGAGCCCGAAGGTTCAAAAATTGAAGAGCAAGCAACAGGATGGAATAGTAATTATAAAAGTGGTCTAGGTATTGATACTATCAGTAGTGGAATAGAAGGTGCTTGGACAAGCAACCCAATCAAATGGGATATGGGATATTTTGATAATTTATTTGGCTACGATTGGGAGCTAACAAAAAGTCCAGCTGGAGCACATCAATGGAAACCAAAGCAAAATGGACATGATATTCAGATGACACCTGATGCTCATTTAAAATCAAAAAAAAACCTACCAATGATGCAAACAACTGATTTATCTTTAAAAATGGATCCTAAATATGGACCAATTTCTAGACATTTTCATAATAATCCAAAAGAATTTGCTGATGCATTTGCAAGAGCTTGGTTTAAGCTTACCCATCGTGATATGGGACCTAGAGCTTGTTATTTGGGACCGGAAATTCCAAAAGAAAAATTAATTTGGCAAGATCCTATTCCAAAATCTAATTATAAGCTTAAAAATAAAGATATTAAAAATATTAAATTAAAAATATTAAAATCAGAATTAACTATTTCTCAGCTAGTTTCAACAGCATGGGCATCAGCTTCTACATTTCGTGGTTCAGATAAAAGAGGTGGAGCTAATGGAGCAAGAATAAGACTATCTCCACAAAAAGATTGGAAAGTTAATAACCCATCTCAATTATTAAAAGTTCTAAAAGTTTATAAAAAAATTAAAAAGAATTTTGATACAAAAAAGAAAAATGTTTCAATAGCAGATCTCATTGTACTTGGTGGATCCTTAGGAATTGAAAAAGCAGCTAAAAAGGCTGGTCATAAAATAAATGTTCCTTTTACTCCGGGCAGAGGAGATGCTTCTCAAGACCAAACAGATATATATTCTTTTGGTTTACTTGAACCAAAAGCAGATGGATTTAGAAATTATATTACAAAAAACACAAATGGATCTTCAAAAAAACCCAATGTATCAGCAGAGGAAATGCTAATAGACAAAGCACAATTAATGAAACTTACTGCTCCAGAAATGACAGTTTTATTAGGTGGCATGAGAGCATTAAATACAAACTTTGATAAATCAAATATGGGTGTTTTTACAAAAAAAACTGAAACACTTACTAATGAGTTCTTTATTAATTTACTTGATATGGGAACAACCTGGAAAGAAGCAGATAAAAATGAACAAGTATTTATAGGAAAAGATCGTAAAACCAACAAAACTAAATGGATGGCTTCTAGAGTTGACCTTATATTTGGCTCAAATTCGCAACTTAGAGCTATTTCAGAGGTTTATGCTACAGAAGATTCTAAAACTAAATTTATTAGCGATTTCGTATCTGCATGGACTAAAGTAATGAATTTAGATCGTTTTGATATCAATTAAATACCCCAAACATTGTCAGTTTGAACCCAACCTCTGTATTTATCTGTTTTAATATTACACCAATTTGAAATACACTTTTTTATTAAGACCAGTCTACCCTTTTTCAAAATAATAATAGGCTTTGAAAATTTACTATTATTTTTAAATAGAATTTTATCTTCAAGAACAATTAATGAATTAGCTTTTCTAAGCTGTGAAATATGAATCCATCCACTATTTTTTTTATGATCAATTATTCTTCTAAAATTTTCTTTTATATCAATTACTTTAATTGGCAAATTAATTTTTTTATAAAAAAATTTAACTGGATAATCAAAACTTGGGCCATATCTAACATTTACTTTGCTATTTTTTAACATTAAAAAATAATTTTTCTGTTCAGCTACAGCTACATTTTGGAAAAAAAATAATAAAATTATAATAATTATCTTTTGCATATACAATTTTTTTTTTTATTAAAACTAACTTTTCTAAATTTTAGATTTTTAAGATTGATTATTAAAATTGAACCACTAAGGTCTTTTCCAATATTTAATATTTTTTTTAGAACTTCGTTTGATTGTATATTTCCAACAATACCTGCAACTGGTCCTAAAATTCCTTCTTGATCGCAATTCAATATTTCATCAGAAGGTTCTAACTGGTAAAAACATTTTAAACATGGAACTTTTTTATTATTAAAATTAAATGTAAATACATGACCATCAAATTTGCTAATTGCACCTACAATTAATACTTTTTTGTATTTAATTGAAAATGTGTTTAATAAAAATTTTGTTTTAAAATTATCTGATCCATCAACAATAATATCAAATTTTTTTAAAATTTTATTAATATTTTTTTCTGTAATTTTTTTATTATATTTAATTACTTTTGTAAGAGGATTAATTAGATTCATTTTTTTCTTTAGAACATCCACTTTAAATTTATTTATATCTTTAGTTTCATATAATGTTTGTCTTTGAATATTAGATAAATTTATTTTATCAAAATCTACAATTCCAATAGTTCCAACGCCAGACCTACATAAGTAATCGGCAACAGGACATCCTAGCCCACCAACGCCAACTATTAAAACTTTTGAATTTATTATTGCTTTTTGCCCAATTATTCCAACATCTTTAAGTATTATTTGACGAGAATATCTTTCAAGATTTTTTTTATTTAGTTTTTTTTTCATTTACCTGTAGATCCAAATCCACCGGTTCCTCTAAAAGTTTCAGGAAGAATTTTTACTTCTTCAAATTCTACTTTTAAAATTGGCATAAGTACCATCTGGGCTATTCTATCATTATGATTTACAACAAATTCTTTTTTACCATGATTAAATAATATTACTTTTAACTCACCTCTATAATCACTATCAATAGTGCCAGGGGTATTTAAAACACTAATGCTTGAATTTATTGCAAGACCCGAACGTGGTCTTATTTGAATCTCACAATCTTTTGGTATTGCTACTGATAGTCCTGTTGGTATTAATGCAGAACTATTTGGAGCAATTTTAATTACGTTATTAGTAAAAGCCATTAAATCCATACCCGAAGAACCATCAGTTTTGTAAGAAGGCAATTTAGCGTTTGAATCAAGCTTCTTTATCAAAACTTTTATCATTAAATTAATTTAATTGAGAAATTACTCTTTCAACAATTTTATCAGCTAAAAGAGATTTTTTTATTTTAGAAATTTTTTCTTGATTTTTATTTTTATAAAAAATTGTAACTTCATTATAATCTGAATTAAATCCAATTTTAGGATCTGATACATCGTTTGAAATCAACCAATCACAATTTTTTTCTAGTAATTTTTTTTTTGAGTTATTAGCCAAATTGTTTGTTTCAGCAGCAAAACCTATTACTATTTTAGGTCTAAGTGAATTATGATTAGATATATGTTTTAAAATATCTATATTTTTTTCTAAATTTAAATTTAGTTTATCTTTTTTTTTAATTTTATTTTTTTCTACATTTTTTACTTTCCAATCAGCTACAGCTGCTGAAAAAATAGCTATATCTGCAGGTAAATTTTTTAAAGTTTCGTTAAACATTTCTTTAGCTGATTTTACTTTTATAAGATTTACTCCAGGAATAGGATCTAAAATAGTTGGACCTGAAATTAAAGTAGTTTCTATTCCATTTTTTTTTAACGATTTTGCAATTTCATAACCTTGTTTTCCACTTGATTTATTGGATATAAATCTTACTGGGTCAATATATTCATGCGTTGGTCCTGCAGTAACTAAAGCTTTAAATTTTTTATTATTAATAATTTTTTTAAAATAATGATTTAAATAATTAACTATATTATCTGGCTCTGTCATTTTTCCTTCACCATATTCTCCGCAAGCCATATCACCTATATCAGGACCTATTATTTGATAGCCAAAATTTTTTAATTTATATAAATTTTCCTTATTTGCTGGATGTTCCCACATTCTTACATTCATAGCTGGTGCAATAAATATTGGCTTATTAGAAGCTAAAACTACAGTTGAAGCTAAATCATCAGACAAACCATAACTTAACTTTGAAATCGTGTTTGCTGTTGCTGGCGCTATTAAAATTATATCAGCCCATCTAGAAAGTGAAATATGATCCATTTCAGCTTCATTATTATAATCAAACAATTCAGAATAAACTTTTTCTTGAGATAAAGAAGTAACAGATAAAGGCGTTACAAATTTTTTAGCACTTTTTGTCATTATAGTTTTGACCAAAGCACCTTTTTTTTTAAAAATTCTTATTATTTCTAAGCTTTTATATGCAGCTATTCCACCACAAATTATTAATAGTATTTTTTTAGAATTTAATTTATTCATTTTGAGAATTAAAATACTATGAAGGCTAAAAATACAAGCAATAATAATCCAATTATACTTTGATTTTTGAAAGATTTCATTTCTTGTTCTTTTTCTTTTAAAGCCGAATATGATTTAGAATTATGGGGTATTTGACCGCTAGCCATGTAAGATAAGGCCTGATTTGCTTTATCCATTATTTTAGGTAATTCAGGCAATCTTTTTAATACTTCAGCAGAATCTTTCAATGTTTCTGTAAAATTATTTATTGGATCTTTTGTTTCTTTTAACCATTTTTCCAATACAGGTTTTGAAGTTTCCCATATGTTTGTATTTGGATTTAATTTTCTAGCCACACCTTCAACTACAACCATAGTTTTTTGAAGCAAAAGTAATTGAGGTTGTGTATGCATATTAAATTTTTCAGTAATATCAAATAGTTGTTTTAATAGTTTTCCTCCCGAAATATCTTTTACTGATTGGCCAAATATTGGTTCACCAATAGATCTTAAAGCTTGAGCCAATTCATCAATAGGGACTGTTTGAGGAACTAGGCCTGCAACTATATGAACTTCAGCAACTTTTTTATAATCTCTTTGAATAAATCCATACAATATTTCAGCTAAATACCTTCTATTTAACTTATCAATTCTCCCCATTATTCCAAAGTCGATAGGAATAATTATACCATTATTATCAATAAATAAGTTTCCCTGATGCATATCTGCATGGAAAAATCCATCTCTAACCGAATGTCTTAAAAAATGTTGAATAAGATCAGATGCAATAGTTTTAGTTTGAATATTCTTTTTTTCTAATTCTTCTTTTTCTCTAATTGAAATTCCATCTATCCAATCAAGTGTTAAAACTTCTTCACTTGTAAAATTCCAATAAATTTTTGGAACATAAAAACCTACATCATTTTTGGTATTTTCAGCATATTCATTTGCGGCTGCAGCCTCAAATCTTAAATCCATTTCGTGATTAGTAATTTCTTTTAGTAAAAAAACTACCTCTACAAGTTTTAGTCTTTTAGTTTTTTTTATAATATTTTCAACAAAGTATGCAAATAACATTAACGAATCAATTTCATCATTAAAAATTTTTTTTATATCAGGCCTTAATATCTTTATAGCGACATCTTTAATTGTGCCATTATCATTTATTTTTGCTTTATGTACTTGTGCTATTGATGCTGCCGCTATTGGTTTACTTAAATTTATAATTTTTTTATATTGTTCTTCACCTAAATTTTTTTTTATTATTATTTTAGCTTTTTCTGTTTCAAATGGAGGAAGTTTATCTTGTAATTTTTCTAGTTTTATAGATAAATCTTCACCAACTATATCTGGTCTTGTTGATAAAAATTGACCTAATTTTATAAAAGTAGTTCCCATTTTTTCTATTGATCTACATAGTTGATCTTCTGTATTATTTTTTACATCATTTTTTTTTTCTTTCGAAAAAGATATGGAAAAAAGTTTGAATAATAATTTAATAAAAAAAGGAGGTTTATGAATTTTAGATATTATATCTAAAGCATCAGACCGAGCAATTCTTCTACCTATTTTAAATAATATTAAAATTTTTCTAAACATTATATTTTCCAGCCTGAATGTATGGCAACAATTCCACCACTTAAATTCCTAAAGCTACAATTTTCAAAATGATTATTTTTCATTATTTCAATTAATTCATCTTGATTAATGAACTGATCTATACTTTTGATTAAATATTCATAGGGTTTTTCATCTCCAACTATATATTTTCCAATTGTGGGTATAATTTTTGAATATTTATTATATATAAAATTTAAATTTGGATTATGTATTTTAGAAAATTCTAAGCATAAAAATCTTCCTCCTTTTTTTAAAACTCTGTAAGCTTCAGAAATACTTTTATTTAGATCTTTAGTATTTCTCAAAGCAAAACTCATTGTATAATAATCAAAAGAATTATCTGGAATATTCAATTTTTCAGCAGGCATTTGTTTCCATTTGATGTTAGTATAATTTTTTAATTTTTTTTTACCTTCATTTATCATTTTTATATTAGGATCAACATTCAAAACATCATTTTTTCTTTTTGTTATTTCTGAGAATAATTTTGCAATATCACCCGTTCCACAACCTACATCAATTAAGCTTTTATGGATTGAAGGATTCATCATAAATATTAAATCTTTTTTCCAAACTCTATGAGCGCCTAATGACATTAAATCATTCATTAAATCATATTTATTGAATACTTGATTAAATACATTTTCAACTAGACCTTTAGTTTTTTGTAAATTTTGGTACATGATTTTATTTTATTTTATTAATATAATATTAAATGCCAGAATTGCCAGAAGTAGAAATCATAAAACAATCACTAAAAAAAAGCATACTTTATAAAAAAATAATTAAGGTTTTAATTAAAAATAGGAATTTGAGGTTTAAAATAGAAAAAAACCTAAACAAATTATTATCTAAAAAAAAAATTATTAAAGTTTCAAGAAAGTCCAAGTATTTAATTATTTATTTTGAACAAAATCAGTTTTTAATTATTCATTTTGGAATGTCTGGAACTCTTCATTTGGTTAAAAAAAATAATTATAATAAAACAAATTTAAGTTTTTATAATTCAGAAAATCTTCCAAAAAAACATAGTCATATAATAATATTTTTTAAAAATTTTAAAATTATATACAATGATCCAAGAAGATTTGGTTATCTTAAATATTTTAAAAGTTATAAAAAAATGAACTTTTTTTTTTCAAATTTAGGATTAGAACCTTTAGATAAAAATTTTAATTTAAATTATTTAAAAAAAATAATAATAAATAAAAATAAAAATATAAAAAATTTTTTATTAGATCAAAAATATATTTCTGGAATTGGGAATATTTATGCAAATGAGATATTGTATTATTCAAAAATTAATCCTTATAAAAATGTAAAAAAATTAAATATTTCAGATTTAAAAAAAATTATTCATTTTTCTAGGTTTATTCTTAAAAAAGCTATTAAAAAAGGTGGATCAACTATTAGAGATTTTAAAAATACAAAAGGTATTGCGGGTTCATTTCAAAATGAATTTAAAGCATACAACAGAGAAAATAAAAATTGTCTTAATAAAAGATGTTTAGGAAAAATTATAAAGGTATTTATATCTAATAGATCAAGTTATTTTTGTAAAAATTGTCAAAAATAATAAATAATTCTGTTGACCATGTAAAATTAGCAAGTTATATACCTCGCGCATATGGCTAATACAAAATCTGCAATTAAAAGAGTTAGAAGAATATTGAAGCAAACATCAGTTAATAGATCTAGAAAAAGTAAGTTTAAAAATGCAATAAAAAAAATGAATTTAATAATTAAGAAAAAAGACAAAAAAGAAGCACTAAAATTTCTACCAAAGTTAAACTCAGAGCTTATGAAAGTTGCAAAAACCGGAATAATTAAAAAAAAAAACGCTTCTAGAAATATTTCTCGAATAACAAAAAAAATAAATAGTCTTTAACAACTTCAGGTAGTCAGAATTTTTTTTTATATAAAGCTGTTTTCTAAATTATAAAATCTTAAAATTACAACTTAGAATATTAGTGCTAACTTATAATACTAAATATAATTATTTTTATTAAATTATTACTACATCTAGAATTTTTTTTTAAACTTTATCAAATTTTTTTTTAAAAAATTTATTTTATTTAAAATACAATTTTTAATTTAATTTAATTTCACGCAGAGATTTATTCAATTGGAGATTTCATTTTTTTTTTAAAAATTAAATTAATTTATTGCAATAATTTTTTATAAGTTTTAATTGAACTTTCTCCATGAAAAATAATTTAAATCAAAATTCAGAACAATTATCTCAAAAAAAAATTGACTGGAATATTATTCAAGACAATATGAGAGAAAAATTTGGAGAAGATATATTTCAAAGCTGGTTAAAAAAAATTTCATTTGTAGATGAATTTAATAATTATATTCTAATTTCTGTATCAACAAGATTTATCCGCGATTGGATCACTTCAAGATATCTAGATCAAATTCTTCAAATTATTAAAAACTATAAAAAAGGAATAGATAGAATTGAGTTTACCATTGAGAATTCAAAAGATCATAATAAAGATTTTGAAGATTTAAAAAACATATCTGAAAACCAAGATAATAGAAATATATCATTTATAAAAGATTCATTCCTACAATATAATCGAATTGACCCAAATAAAAACTTTAGTAATTTCATTTTAGGACAAAGTAATAAACTTGCATTTGAAGCTTCAAAAAAAGTGTCAGAAGATATAGCACACTACAATCCATTATATATTTATGGAGGTGTTGGTATGGGGAAAACTCATTTATTGAATGCAATAGGTCTAAGCTTAAAAGAAAAAAATAAAGTTATGTTTATATCAGCAGAGAGATTTATGTATCAGTTTGTTAAATCAATAAAATCTAATGAGATGGTAAAATTTAAAGATTACTTTAGAAATACTGACGTATTACTTATTGATGATATTCAATTTATGAATGGGAAAGAGGCTATGCAAGAAGAATTTTTTCATACTTTTAATGCTCTTATAGAAAAAGGATCACAAATAATTATTTCAGGCGATAGACCACCTAATAAACTCTTAAGAATTCAGGAAAGAATTAAATCTAGATTTTCAGGAGGGTTAGTTGTGGATATTCAAGCTCCAGATTATGAATTGAGATATAAAATTATTAAATCAAAAATTGATTATTTAAATATCTTAAATTCAAATCAATTAAATATATCTGAGGAAATATATAAATTTTTAAGTTCTGAAATTACAACTAGCATAAGGGAATTAGTTGGTGCTTTAAATAGAATAGCATCCTTTGCAAGAATATATAATAAAACTCCAAATATATCTGAAGTTAAAATAATACTCAAAGATTTACTTAATTTATCTGAAAACAAAGTTACTATAGATCTAATTCAAACTGTAGTGTGTAAATTTTTCAAAATAAGTAAAAATGAAATGTTATCATCTAGAAGATCAAGATACTTGGTTAGGCCGAGACAGACAGCAATTTATTTGTCAAAAATTTTGACTTCTAAATCTTTGCCAGAAATAGGTAGAGCATTTTCTAATAGAGATCATACTACTGTAATTCATTCAGTTAGAACTATTGAAAAGCTTAAAAAGGGAGATAATGAGTTAAATAATAATATTGATAATTTAAAGAGTAAAATTTTATACAATAAAGAAAATGAAATTTAACGTAAATCAGCAAGATCTACAGAAATCATTAAATTATTGTCAGGGTGTTATTGAAAAGAAAAGTACACTTCCAATACTATCAAACGTTCTTATAGAAGCATCTAATTCATCTCTTATTATTACAGCAACAGATTTAGATTTAATATTTATTAATAAAATCCAAAATGTAGAAGTTTTAGAAGATGGTAAAACTACTACATCTTCATCTATAATGTATGATATTGTAAGAAAGTTTTCTTCTGATAAAAAAATAAGTTTGGCTAAAGAGGGGGATAATAAAATTCATTTAGAATCTGAAAAATCTATATTTAATTTAAACTGTATTGATCCTTCCGAATTTCCATTAACAGATGAAAATTTTAGCGAAAATGAATTTTCTATAAATTCAAAAAAATTACTAAAATTATTAAATAAATGTAAATTTGCCGTATCAAACGATGAAACAAGACATTATTTAAGTGGTATTTTTTTTCATCAAAATCAAAATGAAGAAAATTTTTTTTTGACTGCTGCGGCAACAGATAGTCATAGAATGTCTGTTTCAAAAATTCCATTATCTCAAAAAATAGATTTTGAACCAATAATTCTTCCAAAAAAAACTATTTTTCAATTATGTAATTTATTAGAAGATTATGAAGGAGATGTAAAAATTTCTAACATTAAATCAAAAATTAAATTTGAAATAAATAATAGTGTACTGATATCAAAACTTATAGACGGAAGATTCCCGAATTATGTTCAAGTAATTCCAAAAGAAAATCAAAAAAAACTTGAAGTTGATATCAAACTATTTTTAGATAGTGTTGATAGAGTAGCTTCTGTTTCTTTAGATAAAAAAGATGGTGTTAAATTTAGTCTTACACAAAACTTATTAAACCTTTCAGTAAACAATACTAATAGCGGAGATGGAAAAGAGAGTTTATCTGTTAAATTTGATCATGATTTAGATATTAGTTTTAATTCAAAATATTTAATTGATGTAGCTTCTCAAATAGAAGGAGATAAAATTGAAATATATTTTAAAGACACTGGATCACCTGCTCTAATAAGAGATCCTTCAGATTTTGATAGTATATTTGTTGTTATGCCAATGAAAGCTTAAGATATTAAATCTAATTCCATATAAATATTTTTTTCTAAATAATCTAAAAATTCTTTAGCATTCATTCCAGGATCAATTTCTTTTAAAATTGAAACAGTAATTGTTTTATTAGGATTTAATTGACCTGACTTTGGCCACACTGATCCTGAATTAATTGCTACAGGTTGGCATTTAATATTTAAATTTTCATATATTCTTCCAACACCTTTTTTAAAAGGTAATCTATCATCAACATTTAACCTTGTTGCCTGAGGAAATATTAATATTGGTCTATTTGAGTTTCTAACTGTTGATTTAATTTTATCCATAAAATCAATATTTGATTTAGAAATTTTATTTCTTTCAATTGAAATAAATCCTATTTTTATTAAATACCAACCAAATATTGGTATTTTTGTAAGTTCTTTTTTAAATATAAATATCGGCCCATCAAATAAAATCTGTAAAAAAAATGTTTCAAACATTGATTGATGAGAACAGGCAATAAAAAATTTATTATTGTTAATTAGATTTTCTCTTCCTTTAATTACTATTTTTGTTGAAAGAAAAAATTCCAAACAAAACTTAGCCCAAAAACCGGAAATTTTTCCTGCAGTTATTGCTACTTTTTGAGGTAAAAAAAAAGCAGGTATAAATAAAATACAAATAAAAATTACTCCAAAATAAAAAAAAATTTTAAAAATTATGTTACGTATCATTATTTTTATTTTAAATGATTTTATTAATCATTTGTCTTTTAGTAATTACTTTTAATGAAGAACCTTTTACTAAAATTTCAGCAGGTTTTGCTCTTAAATTATAATTAGAAGATAAAACCATGCCATATGCTCCAACATCAAGAATGGCAAATATATCTCCTTTATTTATTTTTTGAAATTTTGAAAAATTACCAAATTTATCAGTAGTTTCACAAATTGGACCTACAAATTCATGATTTAAGTTATTAACAAGTTTATTTTTTTTAGATGGAATTATCCTATGGTTGGCATTGTATAAAGCTGGTCGCATAAAGTCATTCATTGCAGAATCTAAAATAATAAAATTAATATTTTTAGTTTTTTTAATATGAAGCACTTTTGTTAATAAGCATGCTACATCACCAATTATTGATCTACCTGGCTCAAATATAATTTTAGATTTATTTTTTTTTAAAAAATTAATTAAAAGACTATTATATTTTTTATAATTTAATGATTTTGTATTATTGCTATATTTAATTCCCATTCCTCCACCAACATCAATGTATTCAAAAATATGTTTTGATTTTTTTATAACTTTATTAATCACACTAAGCATTTTTGCATAAGGTTTATAACTACAAATTTGACTGCCAATATGAACACTTAAACATTTAATTTTTAAGTTTTTATTATTTTTAAATTTTTTAATGCATTTTAAAAAATTTTCTTCAGTTAAGCCGAATTTATTTTCTCTTTTTCCGGTTGAAATTTTATTAATTGTTTTTGCATCTATATCTGGGTTTAGTCTGATACCTATATCAACTATTTTCCTTTTCTTTTTTGCTATTTTTTCAATATCAAAAATTTCACTTTCTGACTCACAGTTAATAAGTAAAATTTTTTTTTCTATAGCATACTCTAGTTCTTCATATGATTTTCCCACTCCTGAAAAAACTATTTTTTTTGCTGATATTCCATTTTTTAGTGCTTTTAATAATTCTCCCATTGAAACAACGTCAGCACCTAAACCTGATAGTTTTATTTCTTTTAAAATATAATCGTTAGAATTTGATTTTACAGAAAAGCATATTAAAGGATTTATTCTTTTAAAATTTTTTTTAAAGTTTTTTATATTTTCTTTTAACTTTTTTAACGAATAACAATAAGTTGGACTACCAAATTTATTTACAATATTTTCTGCACTAACATTTTCTATATAAAGCTTATTTTTCTTAAATTTCATTATAATATTTTTGAATTTATTAAATAAATTTTAGCTTCTTTATAGTATGGGTCTGATTTCTTTCCACACGAAGTAAGCAAAATAATGCTTAGTAAAATTGTAAATAATATTTTTCTCATTTATTAATTTCCTTTTTATATTTATTTATCATTTTTTTTATGTTCCCAAAAGAAGTGCCTGCATAAGATTTTTTTGAATTTATTGAATTTTTTAGATCTATAAATTTAAATACTTCTATTTTGATTTTAGGTTCGATTTTTTGAAATTCTTCGATTTTTAATTCATATAATTTTTTATTTTTCTTTTCACAATAATTAACTATTTTTGATGTAATGTTATATGATTTTCTAAATGAATAATTTAATTCTTTGACCATATAATCTGCTAAGTCAGTAGATGTAATATAACCATGTTCCGCAAGCTCCAACATTCTTTTTTTATTTATCAATATATTTTTTAATATTTCGTTTAATATTTGTATAGAATCTTTTAATCTATCATATGATCTAAACACAATTTCTTTATCATCTTGAAGATCTTTAAAATATGATAAAGGAAGACCTTTAAGAATAGTTAACATTGAAAATAAATTTCCATAAGCTTCTCCTGTTTTTCCTCTTAAAAATTCAAGTGGATCTGGATTTTTCTTTTGAGGCATTATTGAAGAGCCGGTTACTATTTTATCATTTAAATTAATTAATCTAAATCCATCAGAGTTCCATATAATAAATTCTTCTGCTAATCTTGATATGTGCATCGCACACATCGATGTTCCATACAAAAAATCAACTACAAAATCTCTATCAGCTACTGTATCTACTGAATTTTTTGTTGGTATCTTAAATTTTAATTTTTTTGTAGTAAAGTTTCTATCAATATTAAATGAAGTACCAGTTAAAGCAGCCACACCAAGAGGATTTTCCATTAAACTTTCAAAATTATTTTTAAATCTTTTTTTATCTCTATTAAACATTTCTACATAAGCTAATAGATAATGACCAAATGAAATTGGTTGAGCATTCTTTAGATGTGTAAAACCAGGCATTATAGTATAAATATTATCTTCAGATTTTTTTAAAATAATTTTAATTGTATTATTTAAATTTGCTATTAGATCATCTGTTGCTTTTCTTAACCATAATTTAAAGTCGGTAATTACTTGATCATTTCTAGATCTAGCAGTGTGTACAAATCCCGCATCATCTCCTATTATTTCAAATAATCTATTTTCAATAGACATATGTATATCTTCATTTTCATTATTAAAATTAAATTTTTTTTTAATTATTTCATTTTTAATTTTATTTAATCCCCAAATTATTTTAGCCTTAATTTTAAATGAAATAATTTTTTGCTTAAATAGCATTTCAATATGTGCTGTTGATGCTTCAATATCTTCTTTATATAATCTTTTATCAATATTTAATGAGCTTCCCGATTTTTTAAAAATTTGAGAAGTTTTTTTTGAAATTCTAGTGCTCCAAATTGCTTGATTGTTTTTATTTTTAGCCATGATATGTAAATATACCTTTTAGAATGAAATTAGTAACTTTAAAAATTTTTACATTAATAGTTTATTTATTAACATCAAAATATTCATATGCAACAGATGTACCAAATATAAAAAACTTAGTATTTCACAAAGAAACTAAAAAAATAGGCAAAATAGAATTCAAAAATTCAAATAATAACATAGAAAATTTAAGCTCATATAAGAATAAACTAATTTTATTGAATTTTTGGGCTACCTGGTGTGCTCCTTGCAGGGAAGAAATGCCATCTTTAGATAAACTTAAATCAAATAACAAATTTAAAAATTTAGAAATATTTGCAATTAATGTTGGAAATGAAGAATTAAAAAAATCAATAATTTTTTATAAAAATTATAATATAAAAAATTTAGAGATCTATTTTGATGATTTATCAAATTTACCTAATGAATTTTTATTAAGAGGATTACCCACAACAATTTTAATTAACAAAAATAATGAAGAATTCGCAAGAATAATAGGTTCAATGGACTTTCAAAACAAAAAGTTTATTAATTGGTTAAAAAAATATGACTAAATAAATGACAAATTTTTCTTTAGATACTAAAATTATATATCCAGAAGATAAAAATAAAATTGAAAATGCAATAATTTTATTACATGGTTATGGTGGAGATGGTAACGATATAAGTAGTCTATCTATTAATTGGAAAAGATTTTTAAAAAATACTATTTTTTTGTGTCCAAATGCACCAGAAAAATGTCAAATAAGTCCAACTGGTTATCAGTGGTTTGATTTATCTAACGATGACATTAATTACATAAAAAATGAATCGCACAAAGCTGAAAAAATATTAGAAGAATATATTAAAGAAATTAAATTAGAGTTTAAATTATCAAATTCAAAAATTTGTGTATCAGGATTTAGTCAAGGATGCATGATGTCATTAAGTATTGGCTTAACAATTGATGATCCTTTTAATTGTATAGTTGGTTTTTCAGGAAAAATAATTGATAAAGAAGATATTTCAAAAAGAATAAAGTCATCAACAAATGTTTTATTAATTCATGGAGCACAAGATGATGTTGTTCCTTGTACAAATTTGTTAGAAGCAAAAGATTTTTTAATGAGACATAAAATTAACGTTCAGACAAAAATAATTAATAATTGTGGTCATCATATACCTATTGAGGCTTCAAGTACCGCATTAGAGTTTATTAAAAAAAATTTTAATATTTAATAAAAATTTAATGTTTTTTTGAACCATTGTAATTTAATGTTATTTAAGTTAACTTAAATAATGTTTAATAATTCTGATCAGTATGTTTCTTTAGAAAAGTGTCCTGCACTAGTTTTAAATGCAGATTATAGACCTCTTAGTTATTATCCTTTATCATTGTGGAGCTGGCAAGACTCTATAAAATCATTTTTTTTGGATAGAGTTACAATTGTAAGTTTTTATGACAGAGTAATTAGCAGTCCATCGTTCAGCATGAAACTTCCAAGTGTTATAGCATTAAAATCCTATATTAAACCTCAAACAAATCCTAATTTTACAAGATTTAATGTTTTTTTAAGAGATAAGTTTAAATGTCAATATTGTGGAAGTAAAAATGAATTAACATTTGATCATTTATTGCCCAGATCTAAAGGTGGAAAAACTAATTGGGAAAATGTTGTAACTGCTTGTTCAGGTTGTAATGTAAAAAAAGGTGGAAGATTATTAAAGAATTCAGATATGATGTTATTTCAAAAACCTTATCGTCCAAGTACTGAGGATTTACATAAAAATGGGAAAAACTTTCCACCAAATTTCCTGCACAAAAGCTGGATGGATTATTTGTATTGGGACGTAGAATTAGAACCTTAACTATATTTTTTCAGATATATTTATTGCAATTTTAGATCCAGTTTTAATAACTTTATCTAGAATTGAGTATATTCCAATTTTAGTTGCACCTTTTTCATATGCAATATTTTTGTGATGTAATTCATCTTTTCGAAATTTCTCAATCTTTTTTTTTAATTCTTTTTCATCTTCTTCTAACTCATTAATCTGATTTTGATAATGATCATCTATAACTTCCTCTACTGATGCTGTACAAAGCATAGCAGCTTTATTTCCTAAAATAGTAGATCCAAAACCTAATCCAACTCCTAAAATATCCCATAAAGGTAAAAACTTTGTTGGTTTTATGCCTCTTTTTTTTATTTCTTTTTCAAAAAAATTTGCATGTTCTATTTCATGTATCTTCATTTCTTCGATTGTTTTTTTTAATTCATCATTTTTACACAGAGTATTAAGAGCCAATAATTGGCCTTCATATATTTTTATTGCTCCTCTTTCACCTGCGTGGTCAACACGAATAAACTCTTCAACTTTTTTTTTATTACTTTTTTTCATTTATTATTTTATTTACAATAAATACAGTAACTATTATAGAAATAATAAAATTTAATGTCGCAAGAGATAGACCAAAAATTCTAAAATTTACATCTTTACAATTTGGTAAAGAATTTTTTAGAGAGTTTAATAATTCTGTTTTATTTGTTAAATTAAGATTATCTACACTACAACCAGAGTACTCATTAAAAATATTGTTTTCAATACCTGCATGATAACCAGATAAAAACACGCTAACTATAAAAATATAAAGTCAACCGAAACGCCAATGGGTATTCCAAATATAGCCTCTTGATCAAACCACTGAAAACCTACAAGTCTTTTTAATGAGAGTCCTCCGTGTGAAATTATTTCTGGAGCATATTTTCCAAAATATGAAAATATTAAAAAACAAAGTGCAATAATAACTAAGGGTATTCCTATAACTCTTCTAGTAGCTTCAAGTAATATTAAAATTCCACATATCCCAATAATTAATTCAATTGGTAATATAATATTTTGACCTAATGGAATTTTTAGAAGTATGCCTCCTCTGTCTACTAATTGATCATAAAAAAAATAAATATATAAACAACAAAAAGTTCCAATTATACCTATTGAAATATCTATAATTGAAATTTTTTTTGATCTTGAATAAGGAAAAATTAAATATGCTAATAATAAAGCAAAACCTAAATGTATAGCTCTAGCTGGCAAACCTTTAAACATACCAATATTAAACCAAAAGGGAAAAGGGGATGCATACCATAATTGAAATAGGGACCAAATAATTGCTATCGCTGCAACAATTTTTAAATGAATTCCTGTAAGTTTTTTTGTTGGAGATAAGTCTTCTTGAATTTTACTCTCAATATTAATATCAGTGTTTTGACTCATTTAAAAAGTATATTTAACATAAAAAAAAGGCCCAATAAATATATTGGGCCTTTTTAATTAAAATTAATTATATTTATTACATTAATCCAGCTTCTTTATAGTATTTAATAGCACCAGGATGTAATGGAGCAGACAAACCATCTGCAATCATATTTTTCTTTTCTAAAGGACCAAAAGCAGGATGTTGTTTTCTAAAATCGTCAAAATTTTCAAAAACTGCTTTGGTTACTAAGTAAACTAATTCTTCAGAAATATCTGCACTAGTTACTACAGTAGCCTTAACTCCAAAAGTAGTTACGTCTTTCTTTTGTCCAGTATAAGTTTTTGCAGGTATTGTAGCTGCTGCATAATAAGGTGCACCATCTATTAGACCTTGAACTTCTGAACCAGTAAGATTAATTGGCAATGCTTTTGCTGCACAAGTTGCCGCTTGCTCCATAGCACCATTTGGAAATCCTACAGAATATCCATAAGCATCTATTTTACCATCACAAAGCGCTTTTACTTGTTCCGAAGAAGTCAACTCTGTAACACCTTTAAAATAACTATTGTCAACTCCCATTGCATTCATAAGAACTTCCATTGTTCCTCTTTGACCTGAACCTGGATTACCTATGTTTACAGTTTTACCTTTAAGTCCTTTAAAGTCTTTAACTTTTGCTTTCTTTCTTGCCCAAATTTGGAAAGGCTCGTTATGAACTGAAAAAACAGCTCTTAGATTACTAAATTTTTTTCCTTCCCATTTACTAGAACCATTATAGGCATGAAATTGCCAATCTGATTGAGCTACACCAAATTGGAATTCTCCATCTTTAATTTGGCCAATATTGTAGTTTGATCCACCCGTCGATGGAGCTGTACATCTATAAGCTTTATCAGTAGCACCTTTTTTTCTTCCATGTTCTGAACTTGTTGCATATTTGTGCAACATTTTACAAATTGCGTTTCCAGTCTGAAAATAAACTCCAGTTGGACCACCAGTACCTATCGTAAAAAACTCAGCAGACTTTGCAACAGTATTAAACGAAAATAATGCTGCGAAAAGAATTAGAGCACTTGATAGTGTAGATAATATTTTTTTCATTTTCCCCTCTCTCTGTTTAATTATAACGAATTGAAACAAAATTTATTTTGATTGTCCAGAAGTTTTTTAGAATAATTCTAATATAAATTAAGCTTTTTCAACCCAATCTTTGAGCCTTTTTGTTCCTTCAACTATATGGGGTGCAAATCTTTCAATTAAATCTTCATCAATATTTGTATCTAAATTTATGTTTGACATAAATTTTTTTCCATCAAAATCTGTGTAACTTATTCTAGCTATCATTTTATCTTTTGAAAAACCAAAATCAGAACCAGGTAAAATTGCCAAACTTTTTTGATTTAATATATCGGCGCACATTTCGGTAGAAGATTTAAATTTTTTATTTAAAAATTGTGGCATCAAATAAAATCCTCCCATAGGCTTATTTATTATTACATTATTTGATTTTAAATTATTGAAAACATATTCTCCAATTCCTTTCAAAATATTTTTTGACTTTGTTAGGTAATCACTATGATCATCCTCAAAAGCTGAAATAGCTGCAAATTGTATTGGGGCACTTACTGCTGAAAAAGTTTCACTAGCTAAAACTTTCATAGAATTTTTTATTTCATTTAATTTTTCTGGAATTAAAAAATATCCAAGTCTCCATCCTCCGGCTCCACACCATTTACTTAATCCATTGCTAACAATAACATTATCTGAACAATAATCTGCTATTGACCTATATTTTTCATCAAAAGTTAACTCGGAATAAATTTCATCAGATAAAACAATAATATTATATTTTTTTATAATTTCACTTATTTCTTCTAAATTCTTACACACTTGACCGGAAGGATTATTTGGCGAATTAAAAATCATTAAATATTTTTTTTCTTTATTTTTTAAAATTAAATTTTCAATTTCTTCTGCAGTTGGATACCAATTATTTTCTGCTTTCGTTTCTAACCAATGAAATTTATTATCAGCTATAATTGATTGAGGTCGATAAGATACCCAGCTTGGACAAGGAAGTATTATTTCTCTATCAATAGACATATGTAATAAAAACATCAATTCTTTTGAACCTGGACCAATGATTACTTGTTCTGGAGAAAAATCATTATTTTTTTTTTCTGTCTCATATTTTGCAATAGCTTCACGAAGCTTATGCAATCCTTGTATAGGCAAGTAACTTTTTTCATTGGCATTTTTTTTAAGTTCTTCAACTACTTTTTCTGGAACATGAAATGGCGATTGTCCAAAACCGAAATTTATAATTTTTTTTCCTTCTTTTCCTAAATTCTTAGAAATTTCATTTATTTTTAATGTTGCAGATAAATCTAAATTCTTAATTTTATTTTTAATCATTATTTTTTTAATTCTGCTAAATTTTTATATTGTTCTAAAATATTTGGATTAGCTAATGCTTGAATATTTTTTATTTTATTTCCTTCAATTATATTTTTAACGGCTAATTCTACTATTTTGCCATTCTTAGTTCTAGGAATATCAGTAACTTCTATAATTTTTGTAGGAACATGCCTTGGCGAAGCTTCTGATCTAATGGTT